>DMWU01000286.1:1569-11660 GCA_003483125.1 Erythrobacter sp.
GAGGCAAGCGGCGAGGGTGGCGAGAAGGAAAAATGCTATGGCGTCGCGCTGGCAGGCAAGAATGATTGTGCCGCCGGCCCCGGCACCAGCTGTGCAGGAACAAGCACTGTCGATTACCATGGCAATACCTGGAAGTATGTCGATGCTGGCACCTGCCTCACTATCGAAACGCCAGACGGTACTGGGTCGCTCGAAGAGATCAAGGCCTGACGCAATTTACAGCATTACCAATCGTTTAATCAGCGAGTGGTTCGGGCCGTAGGAGCAATACTGCGGCCCGTTTTGCTTCACGCATCCCATCTCGCATCAAGTTCTGCGGCAAGCGATGCGTAGTCCGCATGACCTGTGACAGGGGCAACACGCTCTGCCCACATGGCATTGATCTGTTCGACTACCGATTGCGGGACCTTGGCCGGGTCGCTGCCCTCTTCCTGAACCTTGGTTGAATCGCTATCCGCAGGGATGCCCAGCTTCTTCTCGAAAGCAGCGCAGATCATGGCGTCGTCAAACTTGTCTTTGTGTGCAAACATGAATTCGCGGCTGGTGCGTTCTTCGACTAGGGTGGCAAGCTCATCACTTAGTTCGATACCGCAGAAATCAGCCAGTCGCCTGATCATCTTGGGCTTATTCTTCACAACCCAGCGATAGTTTACGAGCAGCGTGTCGGGCTCGTTGCGGCGCGCATACCAGCTTAGCAAGTGCGTGAAGTAATCGCAGCCTCCCGGACCGCCCATCATCCATAGTGGGAAGAACTCTTCCAGCGAGATTGCCCCGCGCTCAATTCCCCAACCTTCAAAGAAGCGATGGAACGAGATGTAGGTTTCAACCGGATCGCGCAAAGTAATAACATAGCGGCATCCGGCAGGCAGCCGTTCATATTCGCGGTGAGACTTGAAACCGCGGGGCGACGCACGCTGCGGCATATTCATGTCGGAATCGGTGATGGCGGCGCTATCCTCCCACGGCGTCATCCGGCTGATGTCATCGAAATCCATATCACCGCCAGTGCGCAGCTGGTGGAACATCTGCTGCGTCAGCGTAGTGCCGCTCTTGGCCCAGGATGTAATGAATACATCGCCCGGTTGCGCCTCTAGCGGCCGGAAATTCTCTAGCTCGAATTTCTGCAAGCGCTCCATCATGGCGCCGAATTCCTCAACGCTGCGCGCACGCGGTGTGGTTGATTGGTTCAAGCTTTCCTCCCCCATACTGGCCAACCCCTTGGGGGAGCATTGCACTTAGCTCAATACCGGGCAAGCGCGATCTTGCGCAGCTGGTCAGCCGCCGTAACGCAGCCTATTCCTCCCCAGGGACGAAATGGCTGCGCGAACGCGCGAGATCGTTAAAGTGTGAGTCGCGCGGGCTAGGCACGCACTATGATTTTTCGTGAGCAGCCAGCATACGCTGCAATACTGCGACACGTTCACGCTCCGCAGTCCAAGCCTTTTCAGGATGTGCCTCTATCTGGTCGAGGAGCTCGCGCAGCTCCCTTTCGCGATCGGCAATGGTGGTTTCCCGCATCGTTTCTCTCCTCTCTCCAGTCAATTCGCAGTGCTGGGCAAGACGCGATGTCTCACCCAAAGGCTAGGCCATTTCCTTGCGCGCCTTGGTGACGATTGCAGTGATCTCGTCGAGCAGTGCCAATCGCTTCTTCTTCAGTGTCTCGGCCCGCTCCCCGCAGCCGACAAGAACCAGTGCAGCCATCAACGTTTGGGCAGGTGTTACAGGTAAGAATTTCATCGCATGCTCCTTTCGATGCGACTCTCTATAGCAGAAGCAGGGCACCTTCGTTGCGCTGGATCAAAACTGCCCTAGCCCGGGAATTTGTCGCGGATATGGGTATCGAAGTAACTGCCCTTGGATGGCGCGTTCAAAAGGCCTGGAAAAAACCTGTTGGGACACATCCTGGTAATCGTAAGTCTCGCCATTGTTGGCGAACCAAAGGGTGAGCGTGTTCGTCGATCCATTGTAAGACGCAGCACGAATTAGCAGTTGAACAGAAATAATGCATAAAAGAGGAGCGCCGGCTGAAGGGGCGGTTCTTCCTGAAGGCGTCCATGGCCTATTCCGTATGACAGGCGCAGCAGCAGTAATATCGGCCGTTGGATTGCGGATATGTCTCTTTCGCCTCGACAGCCGCGCCCGCGCAGTCGTCATGATCTCCCAGGTTCAACTGGCTGCCTGTGACCGGCATCCAGTTGCAATCCGTCGTCGCATTATGGACCTCGTAATTGCCATTGGGCGGCGGGTTCTTGTTTACAATAAAATATAGCATGCGTCCCTCCGGCAACTGCAATGCATAAGAGGCGCTCGGCCTTTATTGCATAAAAGCGACACACTTATTGTGATTTTAGGACGGTCTTAAGTATAGCGATTTGGAAGTACTGTTCTAACGACGAATTGGCCTAGTCGCGCAAACCGAATCTAATTATTTGGTTAGTTTACTCCGCCGCTTCGGCCCCTTCGGGCTTGGGCGTTTCGCCGAACATGTCAGGGCCTTCGTCCACTGCCTCTTCTTCATTCGCGGCCTTTGCCTTCTGGCGCTTGTCAAAGCTTGACCAGACGTCGTTCCAATTGCCCTTAGTCGCGGCCTTAGAATATTCGGTGGCGCGGGTTTCAAAGAAGTTGGCGTGCTCAACTCCGTTCAGCAGTGGTGCGAGCCAAGGCAACGGGTGATCATCGACCATATAGATTGGCTGCAGGCCTAGCTGGCCCAGCCGCCAATCGGCAATATAGCGGATATATTTCTTGATTTCCTTCGCGCTCATCCCGCTCACGGGGCCCATTTCGAAGGCGAGGTCGATGAAGTTGTCCTCCAGGCGCACGCTCTTCTGACAGATGTCGATAATGTCTTCCTTCACCGCCTTGGTGTAGCAATCACGTTCGCGCACGAATTCATGGAACAGGCGCACGATCCCCTCGCAATGCAGGCTTTCGTCGCGCACTGACCAGCTAACAATCTGGCCCATGCCCTTCATCTTGTTGAAGCGCGGGAAGTTCATAAGCATGGCGAAGCTTGCAAATAGCTGCATCCCCTCGGTAAAGCCGCCAAATGCCGCAAGCGTGCGGGCAATATCCTCATCCGTATCAACGCCGAAGACCTGTAGGTAATCGTGCTTGTCCTTCATTTCCTCATACTCGAGGAAGGCGGAATATTCGCTTTCGGGCATGCCGATCGTATCGAGCAGGTGAGAATAGGCGGCGATATGTACCGTCTCCATATTGGAGAATGCGGTGAGCATCATCTTCACCTCGGTCGGCTTGAACACGCGGCCATATTTGTCGTGATAACAATCCTGCACCTCGACATCGGCCTGGGTGAAGAAGCGGAAGATCTGCGTCAGCAGGTTCCGCTCATGCTCGGTGATTTTCTGCGCCCAGTCGCGGCAATCCTCACCCAGCGGAACTTCCTCCGGCATCCAGTGGATCTGCTGCTGCCGTTTCCAGAACTCATAGGCCCACGGATATTCGAAGGGCTTGTAGGTCTTTCTGGCTTCAAGCAACGACATCTTGTGTTTCTCCAATGAATCAGGCCGAGCGACTAACATAGGAAATCACGACCCAAAAACGAAGGCAAGCATACATGATTCGGCGGGGATAAGCTGTGCTTTTTTTGAGTCGAGCGGTGAGGTGTCCGCTTTGTATCCTAGCGCTAACAGGCCGTTAAACATATCGCACTATGTGCTTTCGCCGCGCTTTACAGCGCCAAACGGGCCGGACGGAACCGCGTTGAGATTGTAGAAGCGGGCGGACCTATGCGGATGCGCGCCTGAGGCAGCGTTCCACGCGGCTATTTCTTCTTCTTTTTGGAACTGAACCAGCTGCCGCCGCCGAGCACGGTAACACCAAGGAAGAAACCGAAGTCATACCAGCCGCCATTATTGGGGACGGAATAGACGGCGATGGACGGGTCGAACAATGATCCGATCCAGGCAAACGGGAAGATGAAGCCGTGCCATAATCCCCACCAGAAGCCAGGTGTATCGGCGGTGTCTGCTACACCCGCATCGATCTGCGACGCGCAGCCAGATAGAAACAGGGTGGCTATTAGTACCGCAGCAATTAGTACCGCAACAATTCTAGGCATCGTATTCTCGCAAAGGCGGCCGCAATCTCGGCCAAGGCAAACTGTAATCTGGGTAATTCTTGCCAAAAGGGCAAGGCGCTGGGCTCAGCTATTCCGGCTTTTGGCCGAAGCCCCTTCTTGATTCTCGAGCCCGTTGATCAGTGCCTATGGCAATGATTGGACAAAAGACACACCCGTCTCGCCATTACGTTGCCAGCGAACTTGCGCGCTATGCGGCCCCGTTTCTGCGAAATAGAGTTCGACTCCCTCTCCACGCGCGAGCCGGAAATTGATTCCGGCAATCCGACAACCGGCTTCGCCCAGGTCCGAAAGAATGACAGACGCCCGCATTCCGCCGCGAGCGCGGCAATAACCTTTGACTGTAAACGCCTGTCTCAGCTGTTTGCGCGTTCCCATTCCACCCCGCTTGCGGTCGCATGCTCCAAGAACGAAAGTGGATGCCGCGCTGGAGTTTATGGGCCGATAACCGAACTTCCCGTGATTATACGGAGCGTTCAGCCGAAGGCCTGATCTCAGCCCTCTTACCGGCCATTATTGGCAAGCGAGACATTCCTCGTAATCGGTCTGTTCGGCGGCAGCAGCAGCCGCGGCGAGCTCAAACTTTTGCGCATCGGTCGTATTGTCCGCCTCTACCCCACCGGCGAATCCTGCGCGCTGCACTGATTTCGAGCGAAGGTAGTAGAGTGACTTGATGCCTTTTTCCCATGCCTGGAAATGCAGCATCATCAGATCCCACTTATCGACATCGGCCGGGATGAAGAGATTGAGGCTCTGCGCCTGGTCGACATAAGGCGCGCGATCGGCCGCAAATTCGAGCAGCCAGCGCTGGTCGATCTCGAAGCTGGTCTTGAAGGCTGCCTTTTCCTCTGCACTGAGGAAGTCGAGGTGTTGGACGGAACCGCCCTGCTTGAGGATCGAGTTCCAGACGGTAGTCGAATCCTTCGACTTATCGCGCAGCACTTTTTCAAGATATGGGTTCTTGACGATGAAGCTGCCCGACAGTGTCTTATGCGTGTAAATATTAGCCGGGATCGGCTCGATGCAGGCGCTGGTGCCGCCGCAAATGATCGAGATTGACGCGGTCGGCGCGATCGCCATCTTGCAGCTGAAGCGTTCCATCACGCCCATTTCTTCTGCATCGGGGCATGCTCCACGTTCCTGCGCCAGCATCATCGAGGCTTCCGATGCCTTGGCCTGGATGTGCTTGAACATCTTCAGGTTCCAGACCTTAGCCATCGGGCTCTCGAAACCGATCTGATTCGATTGCAGGAAGGAGTGGAAACCCATCACGCCGAGACCTACTGAACGCTCACGCTCTGCCGAATATTTGGCGCGGGCCATTTCATCGGGCGCGCGGTCAATATAATCCTGCAGTACATTGTCGAGGAAGCGCATTACGTCCTCAATGAACTGCTTGTCCTCGCCCCATTCATCCCATTTTTCGAGATTGAGCGATGAGAGGCAGCACACAGCAGTACGATCATTACCAAGATGATCGATCCCCGTGGGCAGGGTGATTTCGCTACACAGGTTGGAAGTCGATACCTTCAGGCCGAGGTCGCGATGATGCTTGGGCATCATGCGGTTCACCGTATCGGAGAACACGATATAGGGTTCGCCCGTCGCAAGGCGGGTTTCAACCAGCTTCTGGAACAGGCTACGCGCATCAACCGTGCCGCGCACGCTGCCATCGCGTGGAGACTTGAGCTCGAACTCTGCGCCTTCACGAACCGCCTCCATGAACTCGTCGGTCAACAATACGCCATGATGGAGGTTGAGTGCCTTACGGTTGAAGTCGCCCGATGGCTTGCGAATTTCGAGGAACTCCTCGATCTCGGGGTGCGAAATATCGAGATAGCATGCGGCTGATCCGCGCCGTAGCGAACCTTGCGAAATCGCAAGCGTCAGCGAATCCATCACACGTACGAATGGGATGATACCGCTGGTCTTGCCATTGAGGCCTACCGGCTCGCCAATGCCGCGGACAGAGCCCCAATAGGTGCCAATGCCGCCACCCTTGGAAGCCAGCCAGACATTCTCGTTCCATGTACCGACGATGCCATCTAGGCTGTCTTCGACCGAGTTTAGATAGCAACTGATTGGAAGGCCACGACTTGTGCCGCCGTTTGAGAGAACGGGCGTTGCTGGCATGAACCACAGCTTCGATATATAATCATAGAGCCGCTGGGCATGCTCCTGATCATCAGCATAAGCATCAGCAACGCGCGCGAAGAGATCCTGGAACTCTTCGCCTGGAAGCAGGTAACGATCAATCAGCGTTTCCTTGCCGAACTCGGTCAAATTGTCATCGCGCGAAGCATCGGTCTGGATCTCAAAACGGCGTTCGTTGACCTTCTTGCTATCCATATCCTTGGCGGCCTTGGTCGCTTGAGTAATCGCACCCGCCAACGCTTCGCCTGCCTTCTCGGCAACCAGCTCTTCCGAGCCCTTATCTGTCTTTTCCATGCTTACTGCCTTGGCCGAATCATCGGCTTGACTGGGTTTGCTTTTCGGCATTGCCTGGGTTTCGAGTGTGCCCTCTGCGCCCTGTTCCAATCCCATCGCCGCTTCGTCCCCAGTTCTGAATTCCATTATTTGCCCCGCTCTTATCTTCCCCGGTGTGGGCATCGCGACTCTGCCACGATGTTCCACTTGTGTTCGACTCGGTGGGATTGCCCCCACCTAGCAATATTCAACGAGCATTGGGGAAATAGTTTTCCCATTTTTGCCCACAATCCCCTGCGAGGCTCCACCCGAAAGATCCGAATCTTTCCCAATGCACAGAGATGGCGTCTGCGCCGTGAATCACAAGGTCTAGTAGGTCCCCATGCCCAAAGAACCACTAGATACTGAATCAGACAGGGCTTGGGCGCAAGAGGGTTAATCCAAATATAATGGGGGAATCACTGCTGACGGGCAGGTGTATTACATTGCTGCAACGCCGCGACGCGTGGGAAAAGCTAGGGTTCTCGATCGCGCAACCCCAAAAATGAATCTGCGAAAAAATTTTTGCGGGCAAAAATGTCTTGCAGGACTTGCGAATCAATCGAATCGAGCCGCGCAATTTTTGAATCCAAATCCGTCCCCGGCGCGCATTTCAATGACCGCAGCAAAGGCGCTGAGCCGGGCACCAAATCAAGATTCTGAAAACTGGCGAATTGCCAGCCCGCTAGCTAGCCGATTGCGCGTGCGCTGCAATCGAATCAGCAATGGGTTCGATCATCTGCGCGGGCAGGTCATGCCCCCAGCCAGCCCAGGTTTTGATCTGCGCCCCAGGTATTGCAGATGCAGTGGCCCGGCCGCCTTCGACTTTCACCAATGGATCGTCTTCACCGTGCAGCACCAAAGTGGGCGCGGTAACGCTTGCGAGTCGCGAGGTACGATCTCCATCATCGATGATTGCGGCCATTTGGCGCGTGAGCCCTTCCGGATAGGTTGAGCGGCGCACATTGGCACGCACCCATTCGCGCTGTTCATCAGGGTCACGTTCGAAACCTGGGCTGCCAATCGCGTTGCTCACCATCACTCCGTGATCGACCAGCACCTCCTCATCCATAGAGGTAGGCCGCTTGGTCAGAGCCTCGATTGCAGGCTTGTCAGCCTGCGGCAGCTTGGCGTTGCCGGTAGTGGAGAAAATGGAGGTAAGGCTTTGCGTACGATGCGGATGCTCGATCGCGATCAATTGCGCGATCATGCCGCCCATTGACGCGCCGACAATATGAGCCTTCTCAATGCCCAAAGCATCAAGGACCCCCACGGCATCTGCAGCCATATCTGACAGGCTGTAAGGAACCTTGGGCGGAAAACCGAAACGTTTGCGTACCAAGTGCCAGATCATTCCCGGCACCTTAACCCCATCGAACTTCTGGCTGAGGCCGATATCGCGATTGTCGAAGCGGATGACGCGAAAACCGCGAGCGGCCAGCGCCTCCACCAACTCAATTGGCCAGAAAGTCATTTGCGCACCGAGGCCCATCACCAGCAATAGAGGGGGATTATCTTGGTGCCCATGTTCATCATATTCGAGTTGCAGGCCATTGGCCGTTATCTGCGGCATTGAGCGATCCCCATCCCTCTAATTTGGTTTTGAATGCGGTCCGATTGGACAATTTATCGGTCTGGCGCAACCCAAACCTTTCGATGGCGCTTTCAGTACGGCAGGGGCGAAATGGCCACTAGTTGACACGCGTACTCATCGCCTACGATGTCAGGCGGCCTGCAGTTCCTCTGGCATCAGCCGCATGACATGGTCTTCGAAGTCGACGTCATTTGGCTTGCCTTCGCCATCGATTGCAAAACCCGGATAGCCTTTCTCGGCGATCTCATCGCTAAGATTCCGATAGGCATGAACGCCGCCGATATAGACGGTGAAGACCCGGGGTTTGCCCGGAACGTTTGAGCCAAGATACCAGGTGTCCGCCTGCGGATGCAGCGACATGTTGAACAGAATATCGATATGCTCGCCCCATTCCTTCTCGCTCTCAACCAGCGGTTCGAACACCTCCTTGCCGTTCTCGCGCATATGCACCAGCAAGTCAGCGATCCAATCAACATGCTGCTCGATCGACACGACCATGTTCGATCCAACCGAGGGGCTTTGCGGACCCGTGATCATGAACATGTTGGGGAAACCGACGCTCATCAGCCCCAGATGCGTATGCGGCCCATCGGCCCATTTATCCTTCAGCTTCTCGCCGCCCAGGCCGCGAATATCGATACGGTTGAGCGTACCCGTCATCGCATCAAAACCGGTTGCGAGGACCAGCGCATCGACTTCATAGCTTTGCCTGTTTGTGCGCACACAATTTGCTTCAATCGCTTCGATCGGCGCGGCATTGAGATCAACCAGCTCCACATTATCGCGATTGAAGATCTCGTAATAGCCGATGTCGACGCATAGCCGCTTGGTGGCGATTGGGTAGCTTCGCGGTGTTAGCAATTCGGCCGTATCAGGATCTTCGACACGATCGCGAATCTTGGCGCGGACGAAATCGGCGATACGCTCATTGGCATCGCGATCTGTCCCTGAATCGAGATGTGACGCCATGAAGCCAACCAGGCCGCCCATCGCCCAGCGCTGCTCCATTTCCTCCTGGAATTCGTCTTCGGGTATCGAGAGCACCATCTTGGGCGTTTGCAGCAAGACACGCGCCGCACCAAGCAAGGAGGCGCGCTGTGCCTCGCGGAACTCGCCATATTTCTGCTTGAGCTTGCCGACGAATTCCTTGTCGGTCGGGTGGTTCTGCGCTGGCACGACATAGTTGGGCGTGCGCTGGAAGATCGTGAGATGATCGGCCTGTTCGGCAATAATCGGGGTGGATTGAATCGCGCTCGATCCCGTGCCGATGACGGCCACTTTCTTGCCGGTGAAATCGACACCCTCATGCGGCCACTGGCCGGTCGAGTATACTTCGCCTGCGAAATTCTCGAGCCCTGGAATATCGGGGCTATTGAAAGACGAAAGGCAACCGACTCCTGTGATGAAATAGCGCGCCTCGAAGCTGTCGCCATTTTCGGTCTTGACCTTCCAGCGCTTCGTATCCTCATCCCAATGCGCGCTTGCGACCCGCGTTTCGAAGGCAATGTCGCGCCGCAGGTCGAAGCGTTCCGCCACATGCTGCAAATATCGCAGTATTTCAGGCTGTGTCGCGTATCGTTCGCTCCATTCCCATTCCTGCTGCAATTCCTCGTCGAATGAATAGGAATATTCGAAGCTTTCGATGTCACATCGCGCACCGGGATAGCGGTTCCAATACCATGTCCCGCCAACATCGTCGGCGGCCTCCACTACATGTGCAGTGAAGCCAAGCTCGCGCAATTTGTGCAGCATGTAGAGGCCGGAAAACCCGGCACCGACGATAAGGGCGTCAATTTGACGATTGGACATCTCGCTCTCCCACAAGCCTGAGGGAGCAAGTGTTGCGCAGACTCATAGTGAAAGTCCAGCCCGGTTGGCCGCTCCGAGCCTTAGGGAACCAATACGGTATCCTGCGGGTCATCGATCGTA
>DMWU01000196.1:0-9703 GCA_003483125.1 Erythrobacter sp.
ATCTAGGCCAGCCTCCATCTGCATGATCGTTACGCCAGTCTGCTCATCCCCCGCCATGATCGCGCGATGAATTGGGGCTGCGCCCCTCCAACGCGGCAGGATGGAGGCGTGAATGTTGAGGCAGCCATGCTTTGGCGCGTCGAGCACAGCCTGAGGCAGGATCAATCCATAGGCCGCAACCACCGCGATATCTGCATTCAGTGCGGCTAATTCTTCCTGCGCCTCGGCAGATTTCAGTGATTTGGGTGAACGAACTTCCAGCCCCAATTCCTCTGCCGCCTTATGTATGGGCGAGGGTCGCAGCTTCTTTCCACGGCCTGCCGGGCGGGGCGGTTGGGTATAGACAGCGCAGATCTCATGGCCCGCCTCGGCCAGTGCGCGCAGCGCCGGCACGGCAAAATCAGGCGTTCCCATAAAGATTATTCGCATAATGCCCTGCAAAAGCTTGTCGTTACCTGTGTGCTGCCCCTATCTCTCACCCCATGGCATCGCAAGAGATTGAAGCATTGGCCAGTGCATTGGCACGCCTGCCCGGGTTGGGCCCGCGCTCTGCAAGGCGTGCTGTGCTGTGGCTGGTGAAGAATCGCGAGCAGGCATTGCCCGCACTGCTCGATGCGCTTGGCGCGGTGCGCGAAACACTGGTTGAGTGTGAGACTTGCGGCAATGTCGACACACGCAATCCATGCGGCATTTGCGCCGATCCGCGCCGAGATGCGAAATCCATCTGCGTGGTGGAGGACGTGGCGGACCTTTGGGCGCTTGATCGCTCGCGATTGTTCTCTGGAAGATATCATGTGCTGGGCGGGCGGCTTTCCGCGCTTGATGGCGTCGGACCGGAAGATCTCAATATCGCCTCGCTGATTGATCGTATCGGGGCAGGGGGCGTGGATGAAGTCGTGCTTGCCATGAACGCCACGTTGGAGGGCCAAACTACCGCGCATTACATTGCCGAGCGGTTGGAGGAATTCCCGCTGCGTATCACCCAATTGGCGCATGGCCTGCCCGTAGGTGGCGAGCTGGATTACCTTGACGAAGGAACGCTCGCTCAAGCCTTGCGCGCGCGCCGACCTGTTGGTTGAATTTGTGCGCGGCAGCGCTTAAATCGCCTCCCATGGCTATTCGTGAGATCCTGGAAGTGCCGGACCCCCGGCTCAAGACCGTATCCGAACCAGTGACCGAGTTCGATGACGAGTTGCGCGTACTGGTCGAGGATATGTTTGAGACGATGTATGATGCGCCCGGCATCGGCCTCGCCGCCATCCAGGTGGGCGTACCCAAGCGAGTGCTTGTGATAGACCTCCAGCCTGAAGATCCCGATGCGCCGCCGGTAGAATGCGAGCATGATGGGCATAAGCACACCCACCCCGCGACCAAGAAAGAGCCGCGCATTTTTATCAATCCGGAAATCCTCGATCCGGCAGAGGAACTGGCCACCTATCAGGAAGGCTGCCTTTCGGTGCCAGAGATCTATGCCGATGTGGATCGCCCGGCAACCTGCCGCGTGCGTTACCAGGACCTGGACGGCAAGACTCACGAGGAAGACCTGGACGGCCTGATGGCCACCTGCATCCAGCATGAGATGGATCATCTTGAGGGCATTCTCTTCATCGACCATCTTTCGCGCCTCAAGCGGCAGATGGCACTGAAGAAGCTTAAGAAACTGCGCCAGGCCGCGTAATCGCGGGAAACTTCACCGCACCACTAGCGTTCTCTCTCCGTTCCGCCTAACATAGCGCAATGGATCCAACCCTTCTTGCAATTATCGCGCTAATCCTGGGTCTCGCCATCGGGGCGGGTGCAGGGTGGTATTTCGGCTCGCGTCCTGTGGCAGAGGTGAAGACGCGCGCTACCGAGCGTGAGGAGGAATTCAAGCGCTCAGTTGCCGAACTTGGCGAGGCGCAGATCAAGATCGCTACGCTGGAAGCGAACGCATTAAATTTCGACAAACAGATGACGCAGATGACGGAAGCGCGCCAGGAAATGCTCGCGCAGTTCAAGGCTGTTGGCGGCGAAGTGCTTTCCAAGAGCCAGGAAGCTTTCCTCAAGCGCGCCGAAGAACGTTTCAAGCAATCGGAAGAGGCGGGTGAGCAGAAGATCAAGGCGTTGCTAAACCCGGTTGGCGAGCGGCTCAAGAAATATGAGGAACAGGTCGAAGCGCTTGAGCAAAAGCGTGTCGATGCCTTCGGACAGTTGACGGGCCTGATCCAATCCATGCGTGAGGGACAGGAAGAGGTGCGTCGCGAGGCGCAAAGGCTTGGTAATTCGCTTACCAATGCCCCCAAGGCGCGCGGTCGCTGGGGCGAGCAGCAGCTAAAGAATCTCCTCGAACAATGCGGGCTCTCGCAGCATACCGATTTTCAACTTGAGGCTTCGATAGAGACAGAGGATGGCCGACTGCGGCCCGATGCAATTGTTCGCATTCCCGGTGGCAAGGTGCTGGTTATCGACGCCAAGGTCTCGCTTAATGCCTATCAGGCGGCGTTTGAGGCAGACGGGGATGAAGCGCGCGATACGGCGCTGGCCGATCATGTCCGGTCCATGCGCACCCATGTTCAGCAGTTGGGTGCAAAGTCCTATCAAAGCCAGTTTGAAGACGCGCCTGATTACGTCGTGATGTTCGTACCCGGCGAGCATTTCGTTGCCACCGCGCTGGAGCATGATCCCGAACTGTGGGATTTCGCCTTTGAGAAGTGCGTATTGCTGGCAACACCAACCAATCTAGTCGCGATTGCTCGCACAGTGGCTCAGGTCTGGCGGCAGGATGGGCTGGCCAAGGAAGCACAGGAAATCGGTAAGATGGGTGCGGAGCTTTATGACCGGCTTCGCGTCGCTGCCGACCATTTGAAGCGCGTGGGCGGAGGGCTTGAAAGCGCAGTCAATAATTACAACAAATTCGTCGGCAGTTTCGAACGTAACGTCCTTTCTTCGGGCAAGCGGCTCGCGGAGAAGGGCATCGAAATCGGTAAGCGAGAGATTGAGGAAGTGCCGCTGGTTGAAAGCGCACCGCGCTATACTAGTGAAGACCTCCTTACTGATGGCAGCAAGGAAACGGCGGAATGAGGCTGCTGGCAGCCGCTGCATTGGCGGCAGCGCTCGTTTCTTATCCGGTACTGGCCGAGGGCTATGAGCCGCGCAATGAATGCCTGAACATTCCGGGTTACGTGGATTTTGAGCGTAAGTTTGTGACTGCCGTGGTCAACCGCAATGAGGACATGATCGTCGCGCTCGCCGCCCCCGAAATACTGCTTGATTTTGGTGGAGGGTCTGGCCGCGAGGAATTTCGCCGCCGACTGAGTGATCCTTACTACAACCTGTGGGATGAGCTGGCTGAACTGCTCCCGCTGGGCTGTGGTAGCCGCGACGGCAAAGGGGTATCACTACCCTGGTATTGGACGCAGGATTTCGGTGATGATCCGTTCTCCACCTTCCTGGTGATTGGAAGCGACGTGCCGATGCACACCGGGCCTGATGCCAATTCGTCCGTCATGGGCAAGCTTACATGGATCGATGTAGCACTCGTTGGCGAGTGGAATCCGGAGAACGAGTTCGCTCACATTCGAGGGCCGTCCGGCCAGACCGGCTATGTACGGTGGGAGCATTTGCGCTCGCAGATCGACTATCGCCTGCTGGCAGGACCTGATGAAGATGGTGCATGGAGCATTGGTTACTTCGTGGCCGGCAATTGATCAGCCTTCCAGGCTGTCCAACACCTCATAGGCCAGCACAGCCCCGGCTACGGCTGCGTTCAGGCTATCAGCGCGGCCTTTCATCGGCATGGTAACGCGCAAGTCGCAGGCGGCTTCGTATTCTTCCGGCAGGCCTTGGGATTCGTTCCCGACTAAAATGAAGCAGGGCGCCTGGTAAGGAGCGCCGCGATAGGGCACGGCATCGCGCAGGCTGGCGGCGACAAGCTGGCCCTCACCCTCGCGCAGCCAAGCCAGAAACTCGCCCCAGCTTGCTCGCGCGACTTTCTGTGTGAAGATTGCGCCCATGCTGGCGCGTACGGCCTCCACACTAAAGGGATCGGCGCAATCATCGATCAGGATCAGCCCGCCTGCACCTATTGCATCGCCTGTGCGCAGCATTGTTCCCATATTGCCCGGATCCCGCAGCGCCTGCGCTACCAGCCAGATCGGCGCAGAATTACGGTCAATGATGCTTAGCGACGTATCGAATTCGTCGAATACGCCGGCAATGGCTTGCGGATTGCTCTTGCCCGTTCCCTTGGCGAGGATGTCACTGCTGGTTTCGATCACTTCGCCGCCTTGCTCCAGCACATCGCCTTCCAGAGCGTTGACCAGCGGGTGCGGATCTCGCCCGCTCACCATCACCAGCATCTTGGGCAGGTGGCCACATTCGCGCGCATCGGTGAGCAGCCTTACTCCTTCCGCTAGGAAGGCACCCTCGCGTTTGCGGTGCTTCTTTTCGCGCAGCGAACGGAGATATTTTATGGTGAGGTTTGAGAAACCCGTGATCTGGCGGCGCGCGGCGGCTCTATTCACTCTTCGTCGAATCCGTTTTCGACCAGCGCGCAAAGATTGGCGAATACACCTTCTGCGTCATCACCAGCCACGATCAGCTCAATCTCGTCACCCTTGGCGGCGCCCAGCATCATCAGGCCCAGGATCGATCCTCCGGCTGCCTCATTGCCATCCTTGGCCACGCGCACCTTGGTGCCGTCGGACAGCTCGCTAACCGCATTCACAAATTTCGCGCTTGCACGTGCATGAAGTCCGCGCTTGTTGACGATGGTGATTGCGCGCCGCAATTCGCTCATGAAGCCTTGGCCTCCTGAGCCAGGTATTCCGATGCGACGGTGATATAATTGCGACCGGCTTTCTTTGCGGCGGCAACCGCTTCGACCACATCCATGCTTTTGCGAGCGCCGGCGAGCCGGATGAGCATGGGCAGGTTAATCCCGGCGATCACTTCGACCTTGCCCGTTTCAAGCAACGATATAGCGAGGTTTGATGGCGTGCCCCCGAACAGGTCCGTCAGGATTACGACACCGCTACCTTTCTCAACCTTCTTAATCTCTCTGGCAATTTCCTTGCGCCGCTTTTCCATGTCGTCATTTGGACCGATGCAAACGGTCGCAACCGCTTCCTGCGGGCCGACGACATGCTCCATCGCATGCACGAATTCTTCTGCCAGTTGGCCATGGGTGACCAGAATTAAGCCGATCATAGGTATGAACCGGATCCGTTTCTAATTGTGGCGCGTGGACCTACTCTTATCTGAGTGCTGGTCAAGACCCTCTCCCCTCGATTTCGTCTGTATTGCGCGAACCGAGATTTCGATGGCGGACAGTGGGCGAGAACCCTGCTTTGCGCAAGTCCCGCGCCATTTGTTCTGCTGTGAAGACCGATCGATGCTGTCCGCCAGTACATCCAAAAGCTACGTGCACATAGCTTTTGCTCTGAGCTTGGTAACGCGGGATCAGGTCGAGCAAGAGATCACGAATTCGCGTGAAGGCAGGTGCAAATGCGTCATCTGCGCGGATATGGGCGGCCACAGCTTCATCCATTCCGGTAAGATCGCGCAATTCCTCAACCCAATGCGGGTTGTCGAGGAACCGCATGTCAAAAACCAAATCGGCAAGCGGCGGCATGCCGCGGGCAAAACCGAAGCTGGAAATCGATAGCGTCAGTGGTCTTCCCGATTTTTCGCCAAAGATTTCGCGCATGCTTTGCTGAAGGTGGCTGGTCGACATCGCACTCGTGTCGAGAACCATTTCCGCCCAGTTTCGCAGCGGTTCCAGCAATTCGCGCTCGGCGTTTATTCCTTCCAGAAGCGGACGGTCCTGAGCCATAGGATGGCGGCGACGCGTTTCATTATATCGCCGCTCAAGCTCGTCATTCGAACAATCGATGAAGAGTGTAGAGATCGAAACATCCGCCTCTTTGGAAAGGCGGTCCAGCAACTCGATCATTTCATCGGGAACAAATCCGCGGGTGCGAGAATCAAATCCTATGGCGAGAGGGGCCATCTGTGCATCGCTGCTCGAGATTAGTCCTTCGAGCATCCTTACAGGAAAATTGTCGATCACCTCCCATCCCAAGTCCTCCAGCGCGTGCAGCGCGGTGGTCTTGCCGCCGCCAGCCAGCCCGGTGAGCAGCAGGATGCGCTGTCCTGGGCCAGCCGTGTCTTCAGTAGGTGTGTGGGTCTTGTCGCCCATATCCTTGCAATGCGGCCTTCCTCGGTGATCGCCTAGCATTGATAGGACTATTTGCCAGTCCGGGGCAATCCATAGAGCTTGAGTGCCATTTCGGCACGCAAGGCTTGCACAGCGTCACCTGCCCGAAATTTGAGCAAGGGAACCGCGGCACCCGCGATCTCGTGTCGCTCTGCCCGATCGACAAAGCGTGGAGCATCGTCACAAAGTTGGAGTATCAGGGACAGCGGCGCGCTCGTTACCGGCAGCTCGACTATACCTACATTCCGGATTTCCAGCATACCCGCGATATTTGGAGGAGGAGAAGCGGCCAAGGTGCCTTCGTCGTTGCTGATGGCAACTCCATCATCTCCAATCAATTGAGCGCCGCGATCGATCAGGGACAGAGCAAGGCTCGACTTGCCGGATCCCGGCTCTCCCAAGAACAGCAATCCCTGGCCTGCGATTGAAACCGCAGTTCCTTGAACCAGAACTTGACCTGTATTCTCAGCCATTCCTAGCGCGCTGCCGCCGGTAGCTGAAGTTTGAGACAAGCACCCTGAGCCCCGTCATCGCGCGCGTGTGCGGTCAATGTCCCATCATGGGCTTCGGCAATCGAGCGTGCGATAGCAAGGCCAAGCCCGCTATGGTTGCCAAAAGCCTCCTCCTCCGGCCTAACCGAATGAAAACGTTGAAATACTTTTTCGCGGGCATCTTCTGGAATCCCCGGACCATGGTCGCTAACGGTAAGGCTGATCATTTGCCCTGAGTTCTCGATATAGACGTTGATCGGAGCGACTGCGGGCGAAAAGCTGACTGCATTGTCCAGCAGGTTTTCAACCACGCGTTCAAGCCGTGCAGCGACCCCGATGACGACCGGGGATTGGGCGGTCGCGCTAATGATGATCTCGCGATTCTGGTTCTCATCCCTGGATTCGCGCGATCCCACAATGGCGCTTACAAGTTTGCTTAGATCGATCCGTTCCAATGTCGCGCGAGAGATTTCTGCTTCGACTCTGCTGGCCTCCGAAATCTCGCTGACCAGCCGATCGATCCTGCGAACATCATGCGCTGCAATTCCGGTCAGTTCATTGCGCAATGCGGGGTCTTCCACTTTGGGCAAGGATTCGAGTGCACTGCGTAGCGAGGCGAGCGGGTTCTTGATCTCATGCGCGACGTCGGCAGCAAAGCTGTCGACCGCATCGATCCTGTGACGAAGCGCGCTGGTCATGTCCGAAACGGCGCGCGCCAGCAGCCCGATTTCGTCATTTCGATCTGGTAGCCGCGGCACCTCAACCTCTCGTTCGCGTCCCTGGCGAACGCGTACGGCAGAGCTTGCCAGCGATCGCAATGGCAGCACGATCGTACGGGCTAGGAAGAGCGAAAGCAGGATGGAGGCCAGCAGCGCCACCATAACCGCGATTCCCAATGTCGAGCGAGCAGAGCGGACTTTCTCCGTAATGTCGATGGCATTACGCGTGGTCAGCAGCGTCGAGCCGCGAAGACCGACGGGGGCCGCGACATTGATGACCGGCGATCCGTCCGGCGCCTGGCGCAACTCGATCTTTGAAAGCCCCTCTGCCCGGGCTATCTGCAGTTCTGGCCATCCCTCCACTCCGGGTTCTTCCGGCTCGATATAGGGTGGAATCTGTTCTGCACCGACAATCGCGTCCATGGCATTGTCCAATGCACGGGCGAAATCTTCCTCGAATTCATTTTCCGCCGGATTCTTGAAGCTGAATGGCGGCTCATCAAGCGCGAAGCTGTCAGCCCAAAGTCGACCTTCCGCATCATACATGCGCAGGCGCATGCGCTGTTCCTTGCCGATCTGGACCAGCAATGCCTCTTGCCGTTGGCGCGTCGCCCCGGCCAGTGCCTCTGCCGTAATCTGCGCCTCGATACGGGCGAGTTTATAACGCTCGGTCAGGAGTTGAGTGCGGTAGGTGTCGAGGTAAAATATACCGCCGCCCAATAGGGCGAGCGGCAATATGTTCACGGCCAGTATGCGCGAGGTCAGCGAGAGGTGCCCGCTCCATCGAAGCGGCTTTAGCCTGCTCTGTGCGTAATTGCCCGCCGCCTCAACCATCAGAGAAGCTATACCCTGCGCCATAGAGGGTCTCGATCGCGCCAAATTCACGATCGACGCTGCGGAACTTTCGTCGCATGCGCTTGATGTGACTATCAACTGTGCGATCATCGACGAAGACATCGTCAGGATAAGCCGCATCCATTAACTGGTTACGGCTTTTGATTACTCCAGGCCTTGCCGCGAGAGCTTCCAGGATCAGGAATTCGGTGACCGTTAGCGAGACCGGACGACTATCCCACTCCACATGGTGCCGCGCCGGATCCATGAATAGCCGGCCGCGTTCGATACTTGGCAGCGAGCTTTCGCCTTGATGGCTATCCTGCTCGCTTGATTGCGTTGAATTGGACCTGCGCAGGATCGCCCTGATGCGTGCAACTAGCAGCCGCTGGCTGAACGGCTTTGAGATATAGTCGTCCGCGCCGAGCCCCAAGCCAATTTCCTCATCCTGCTCATCATCCTTGCTGGTCAGGAAAATTACAGGAAAATCGGTTGATGATCGGACGCGACGCAGCAATTCAAGCCCGTCCATTTTGGGCATCTTGATATCGAATACGGCAAGGTCGGGCGGATTCTCGATTAGGGATTTAAGGGCGCTTTCACCATCGGTGTAGATCCGCGTTACAAAGCCTTCGGTCTGAAGCGCGATCGACACAGTTGTCAGGATGTTGCGATCGTCGTCGACAAGCGCGATCACCGATTCATCCTGGCTCTTCGCCATTTCGTTGTCCTGATCAACCAAGGCTGGCCCTCTCCCAAATGGAATGATGCATGACTAGCGGCTCTATCGCCGCGAAACAACGCGTCAGCGCATGCAATTTGCGCTTAGTGGATGAATCTGGGGGCGGGTGTTTGACGCGACCAACCGACCACATTAAGGGACGCGGCAAGCCGTGCGCATTCGTATGCACCTATGCAGCTTTTGCGTTCAGGCTGATGTGGGATCCCCTTAACCCGACCTATCGCAGGAGAATTGCGTGTCTCTTCCGCTTGCCCAATCGCTCTCGAGCCAGGGAATTGAAACCAAAGCAGAAATCATCTTGAATCTTGGCACCGCGCAGCTTGTAGAAAATGCGCTGCATAATGGTGAGGGCGAGCTTTCACGCCACGGTGCGCTGGTTGTGCGCACCGGCCCGCACACGGGCCGATCAGCGAATGACAAGTTCATAGTGCGCGATTCGGAAACAGAAGATTCGGTTTGGTGGGGCAAGGTCAATAAGGCGATGTCGCCAGAGCATTTCGCTGCATTGAAGCAGGATTTCCTGGCCGCTTTGGGCGATAAGGCAAAGCTATATGTAGCCGACCTGTTTGGCGGCTCTCAGCCAGAGCATCGCGTGAATGTGCGCGTGATCAACGAGCTTGCCTGGCACAATCTGTTCATCCGCACACTACTGGTGCGCCCTACGGCTGAAGAACTGGGTAGCTTTGCACCCGAATATACGGTCATCGACCTGCCCAGCTTC
>DMWU01000196.1:9930-11559 GCA_003483125.1 Erythrobacter sp.
CACCCGAATATACGATCATCGACCTGCCCAGCTTCCGTGCCGACCCCGAACGTCACGGCACGCGCAGCGAGACGGTGATTGCAGTCAATCTCAGCGAGAAGCTGATCCTGATTGGCGGCACGCGTTACGCGGGTGAAATGAAGAAGAGCGTGTTCGGCATTCTCAATTACTTGCTTCCGACCAAGGGCGTGATGCCAATGCATTGCTCAGCCAATATCGGGCCTGATGGCAAGACTGCGGTATTCTTCGGTCTGTCAGGCACAGGCAAGACGACGCTGTCGGCCGATGCCAGCCGCACGCTGATTGGCGATGACGAGCATGGCTGGTCAGACACTGCGGTCTTCAATTTCGAAGGTGGATGCTACGCCAAGATGATCCGCCTTTCTGAGGAGGCGGAGCCGGAAATTTACGCGACCACGGGTCGTTTCGGCACTGTGCTTGAAAATGTGGTGATGGACCCGGAGACGCGCGAGCTAGACTTTGACGACAATTCGCTCGCGGAAAATACGCGCGGTGCTTATCCGATCGATTTCATCCCCAATGCCAGCGAAGACAATCTTGGGCCCGTTCCCAGCAATGTCATCATGCTGACGGCCGATGCGTTCGGCGTGCTGCCCCCGATTGCGCGGCTCACGCCTGATCAGGCGATGTATCACTTCCTTTCTGGCTATACGGCCAAGGTCGCCGGCACCGAAATTGGCGTGACCGAGCCTGAGGCAACTTTCAGCACGTGCTTTGGTGCACCTTTCATGCCGCGCCATCCAAGCGTCTATGGCAATCTGCTGAAAGAACGGATCGCTAATGGCGGTGCGCAGTGCTGGTTGGTGAATACTGGCTGGACTGGCGGCAAGTATGGCATTGGCAACCGTATGCCGATCAAGGCGACACGCGCGCTGCTCAATGCCGCGCTTGATGGTTCGCTGAGCAATGCTGAGTTCCGCAAGGATCCGAATTTCGGTTTTGATGTTCCAGTGTCGGTGCCGGGCGTCGACAGCGCGATCCTCGATCCGCGTTCGACCTGGGGTGACAAGGACGAATACGACCAGACGGCGCAGAAGCTGGTGCAGCTATTCGTTGACAATTTTGCCGAGTTCGAAGCGCATGTCGACCAGGGCGTGCGCGATGCGGCGCCGGGTATCCTGACGCCAGCATAAGCTATAGAATTTTCCAGTTGGAGAGGGGCGTCGTTGCGGGGGCAGCGACGCCATTTCTTTCTCGGCCTCAGCTGTTGCTCCAATCGAGCACGACCTTGCCCGATTTGCCCGATCGCATGGCGTCGAAGCCTTGCTGGAAATCCGTGTAATCAAACCGGTGCGTGATCATCTTGCTGACATCAAGGCCCGAGCCCAGCATGGCCAGCATTTTGTACCAGGTCTCGAACATCTCGCGCCCGTAAATGGTCTTGATCGTCAGCGCGCGGAAAACGATCTTGCTCCATTCGATCTCGCTCTTTCCTCCCGGGTAGCCCAGCATGGCGACCTTGCCGCCCATCACCATATTGTCGATGATCTGGTCGAGCGCCTGCGGTGCGCCTGACATCTCCATCGCTACGTCGAACCCCTCGGTCATGCCTAATTTGGCGCAGACTTGGTGCAGAGTTTCCTCGGCGATGTTGACGGGTAAGCCGTC
>DMWU01000001.1 GCA_003483125.1 Erythrobacter sp.
CCGCGATCCTCGAATGAGTACATTTCCTTCGAGACAACATCAGCCGTCTCGCCAATCGCGCGGCTGAAGACCTCGGTCTTCTCGAACACAGGCATTTCTGCCCGGTTAGACCGATAGAGCCGCCGAACACGCTCAAATGTCTCGACAACAAAGGAAAATGCCTCTGCATCTGGGCCGAATATGTCCTGTGTGCCGCGAATAGCCTTGGGAGTGTTTTTTGCCATGAACGGCGATTAGGCGAGAGAACGGCTTGCCGCAATATCACTCCGCCGCTAGGGGGCGCTGCGAAATTCCTCTATGCCGGATTTTGGGGGTAGAGACCCGACGCTATTTTGCGAGAGAGCAATGCAAATCGACAAAATCCCCACTGGCAGTAATCCGCCCGACGATCTGAACGTCATTATCGAAGTTCCAACCGGTGGCGAGCCTGTGAAATATGAATTCGACAAGGCATCAAGCGCACTTTTTGTCGATCGTATCCTGCACACGCCAATGCGCTATCCAGCAAATTACGGATTCGTGCCGCATACGCTTTCGCCCGATGGCGACCCGCTGGATGCTCTGGTTATCGCGCGAAGCCCCTTCATCCCAGGCTGCGTCGTACGGGCCCGACCGATTGGCGTACTCAACCTGGAAGACGAGCATGGCGGCGATGAAAAGCTGATCTGCGTGCCAGTGGACACGACATTCCCATATTATTCCGACATTGGCGAGCGACAGGACCTACCCTCAATCGTGCTCCAACAGATTGAGCACTTTTTCACCCATTATAAGGATCTGGAGAAAGAGAAGTGGGTGCGGATCGGCAAATGGGGCGACAAGGAAGACGCACGACGGATTGTGCTGGAATCGATCCAACGCGCAAATGAATCGGGGTAATTGAGCCTAGAAGAGGGCGGCTATGCCCATAAACAGGCCGGTCAGCAGAAATGGCAGACCGATAGAAAGTAGCCAGAGCCGGGCGATGTCGGACTTGAATGCCGCCTGGTATGAAGGGTCAACCGCCTGCTCATCAGTGAGAACATCCCAGCGCTTCTCGAACCATCTACAGGCCGGGATAATACCAGCTACCAGTACCACCAGCGCCAGATAGGGTAGGACCGAATGGCCGCCACCTTCCAGCGCGTGTACGGTCACAAAAATCTGCAGTGCAGTGTAAACCAGCAGTGCATAGGCGATATGATCGCTCATTTTCTTGCGCCAATCCATTGCAACTGCCACATCGTGATGCGAGTTACCGTTCTTTAGGCTTTCATTCACAGGCCTTCTTCCCCTGAGGCTCCTCTTCCGAATCGGAATATTCCAAACATGCGGCCAAGTTGCAAGTGCCGTAACTATATTGTCGCAAATGTCCCGAAAACCGGCTGACATGCATAAATCCTGCCAATTGCGCCAAGTTGGGGGTTTTCGCCGCGCCTGACGCCCCCTAGATAGGGTGCATGAGTGAAGCTGACACCTTGGCCGAAACCCAGCGAGATGAGCAATCGAGCAACGAACCGACAGGAGGTGGGCTTGAGGTGGTTTCTATCGCCAAGAGCTATGACAAGCGCGCAGTGCTGACCGATATCTCGCTCCACGTCGCCAAGAGCGAAGTACTTGGCCTTCTTGGCCCCAATGGTGCTGGCAAGACCACTTGCTTCTATTCAATCATGGGATTGGTGCGGCCTGATGCGGGGCGCATCCTGATGGATGGCGAAGACGTGACCAATCTGCCCATGTATCGCCGCGCAATATTGGGACTAGGTTACCTACCGCAGGAAACCAGCATTTTTCGCGGCATGACTGTCGAGCAGAATATCAATAGCGTGCTCGAAATGGTGGAGCCCGACTCAGCCACCCGCGAGCAGGAGCTAGAGCGATTGCTCGAGGAATTTGGCCTAACCCAGTTGCGAGAAAGCCCGGCAATGGCGTTATCAGGCGGTGAACGCAGGCGCTGCGAGATTGCCCGGGCACTGGCCGCAAAGCCC
Source organism: Erythrobacter sp. (assembly GCA_003483125.1). Lineage (GTDB taxonomy): Bacteria > Pseudomonadota > Alphaproteobacteria > Sphingomonadales > Sphingomonadaceae > Erythrobacter. The sequence continues at coordinate 1,968 of DMWU01000001.1, forward strand.
TCCATCATGCTGCTCGACGAACCTTTTGCCGGGATTGATCCACTTTCGATCAGCGATATTCGCGAGCTCGTGCGTGATCTCAAACAGCGAGGGATCGGCGTTCTGATCACTGATCATAATGTCCGCGAGACACTGGATATCGTAGATCGCGCATGCATTATTTATGGCGGTCAAGTGTTGTTTGCGGGAACACCGCAAGACCTTGTCGCAGATGAAAATGTAAGGCGCCTATATCTGGGTGAGGGCTTTACGCTCTAGGGGTCGTAGAGATGGCGCTCGGACCAAGACTGGACCTCCGCCAATCACAGACATTGGTGATGACGCCGCAGTTGCAGCAGGCGATCAAGCTGCTCGCGGCATCAAATCTCGAGATTGAAGCCTACTTAGCAGAGGCGCTTGAAGCGAACCCCCTGCTTGAAGCCGGCCGCACGGGTGTAGAAGAATCTCCAGAACCGGATTGGGACGATATCCCGCGTGAAGAATTCACGGCCGACCAGCTGATGGCCCAGACGCAGGGAGAAGCCGAACAGCCGCTTGATATTGATGTCTCAGCACTTGATCGCGACCATGACACTGGCGATTGGGGCGCAGCTGGAAGTATGCTAGGCGATTTCAGCGAAATGCCCGATTTCGAGAATCGTAGCGCGTTGGAGATCTCACTATCGGAACACCTTCATGCGCAGATAGGCCTGGTTGCACACGATCCAAAAGCCGAATTCATCGCACGTCACCTTATCGGACTGATTGATGATGCCGGCTATCTCAGCTTTGATCTGCAGGAAACGGCAGATGATTTGGGCGTTAGTCTCGCCGATGTGAACACGGCACTAGAGCTAGTCCAGAAACTGGAACCACACGGTGTTGGCGCGCGCAGCTTGAGCGAATGCCTCGCGATTCAGGCACGCGAGGCGGATCGTTATGATCCGTGCATGGCGCGCCTGATCGATAACTTGGAACTAGTCGCGCGCGGTGAATTTGCTCGGCTCAAGCGCATGTGCGGGGTCGATGATGAAGATTTCGCAGAGATGCTTTCCGAATTACGCGGCTATGATCCCAAGCCGGGGCTCGCATTTGGCAGTTCATCCTCCGGC
>DMWU01000089.1 GCA_003483125.1 Erythrobacter sp.
CTGGCATAGCCGCGTGAAATGCTCTTCAACCGATCATAGAAATCGAACACTACCTCGTTCAACGGCAGCTCGTAACTCACCTGCGCGCGGCCACCGACATATGTGAGGTCGGTCTGGATGCCGCGCCTGTCCTGGCACAGTTTCAATATCGCGCCAAGATATTCATCGGGCGTGTAGATCACCGCCTTGATCCACGGTTCCTCAATCATCTCGATCCGATTAACATCGGGCCAGTCAGCCGGGTTGTGGAGCATAATCTCAGCTGCGTCCTCTGTCTTCGATTTCGCCAATTGCAGGCGATAGACAACGCTGGGCGCGGTGGTGATCAGATCAAGGTCATACTCGCGGGCAAGCCGTTCCTGAATAATCTCAAGATGCAGCAGGCCAAGGAAGCCGGCGCGGAAGCCAAAGCCGAGCGCGGCGCTCGTTTCCATCTCGTAAGAGAAGCTGGCATCGTTGAGCCGCAGCTTGCCGATGCTCTCGCGCAATTTCTCAAAATCTGCGGCATCTGTGGGGAAGAGCCCGCAGAACACTACCGGTTGCACTTGCTTATAGCCGGGCAGCGGTTCTTCCGCCCCGCCCTTAACCGTGGTGATCGTGTCACCCACGCGGGCCTGCTCAACTTCCTTGATCTGGGCTGTGATGAAGCCGATTTCGCCGGGGCCGATTTCAGACAGGTCTGCGCGTTTGGGGGTGAAGCAGCCGACGCGGTCGATCAGGTGCTGAGTGCCGCCCTGCATGAATTTGACGTTCAGCCCCTTCGTGATGACGCCGTCGATCACGCGGACGAGGATGACCACGCCGAGATAGGGATCATACCAGCTATCGACCAGGCTGGCCTTTAGCGGCGCATCGCGATTGCCCGAGGGAGGCGGGATCTTGGCGACCACCGCCTCAAGCACATCCTCGATCCCTATTCCGGACTTCGCGCTGGTGAGCACAGCCTCGCTGGCGTCGAGACCGATGACTTCCTCGATCTCTTCACGCACACGCTCAGGCTCTGCGGCGGGTAGGTCGATCTTGTTGATGACGGGCACGATTTCGTGGTCATGCTCGATCGACTGGTAAACATTGGCGAGCGTTTGCGCTTCTACGCCCTGTGCGGCGTCAACCACCAGCAGCGCGCCCTCGCAAGCGGCGAGCGAGCGGGAGACTTCGTAGGCGAAGTCGACATGGCCGGGCGTGTCCATGAGGTTGAGCTCATAGGTCTCGCCATCCTTGGCCTTGTAATTAAGGCGCACGGTCTGTGCCTTGATCGTGATGCCGCGCTCACGCTCAATATCCATATTGTCGAGGACTTGTTCGCTCATCTCGCGGTCGGTTAGCCCGCCGGTGAACTGGATCAGCCGGTCAGCCAGCGTCGACTTGCCATGATCGATATGCGCGATGATCGAAAAGTTTCGTATTTTGGAAAGGTCGGTCATTTCCCGCGCCCTTAGCGATATGCGAATGGACTGTCAGCCCATTGCATCAAGTTACGCTGAGAAATCGTGCCTCAGATGGCTTCTGGTTGATAGTCGGGTGCATAGCCAAAGCGCGGAATACATTGGCCCATGTTCAGCATGCCGCCTTGCATCGCTTTGTAATCTCCAGGCGAAAGTGCCTCGAGCGGCGCACCCGCTGATGCAAGTTCATAGGGCGATACGCGGCGCCTTGTACAAAGCCCGCCAGCTCCATCATCAACTAAGGGATACTCAAATTCGAGTCCCTGAGTGTCTCCATTCTCACGGATCACTGTAGCCACGGCCAATTGCCCGCCACCCAAGTCGACCACAAATTGCGTTTCCAGCGGCACCTCCGCCAACCCTTGGATCAGGGCACCGGTACGCGACAGATTGCGTAGCCTTACCGAATAGGAATGATCGTCATGGATGACCTGAATATTGCGCAGTANGGTCCGGCGCCTCACGCGCTTGCTCGGCGATCCCGATGGCACAATTGTCCACCTCCCCTTGGCCAGCTCGCGCTCAACCTGTGCCGCCGGTACTGGGTCAGTAAAAATACTGCCTTGCAAGCTGTTAATCTGACAATCGCGCAATGCCTGCAGTAAATCATAGTTTTCGATACCGGTTGCTATTGTCGACATGCCTAGAGCACGCGCAAGAGCGACAATCGCCTTGACTAAAGCCAAATCGCGACTTTCCTCGTCCAGTACTTCGGAAAAGAAATTCTCGCCGATCTTGATTGAATCGAAGGGCGCTCGCCGCAGATAACCAAGCGAAGAATAGCCAGTTCCAAACTTGTCTAAGGTCAATCGAACGCCAAGCTTAAACAGCGCCGCCAGCGTCTTGTTGACAGAGTTAGTATCTCCAAGGAAAACTGATTCTTTCACCTCGAGCTCGAGGCGATCAGCGTTTATTTCGGAATCGTCGATTGCGCTCTTTACGCTTTCCACAAAGCCGCCGGACGCGAATTGAGGGGTCGGAATATTGACGGCGACGCGTAGTCCGTCAGGCCATGCCGAGGCCTCGCGGCAGGCTTCACGTACTGCCCATTCGCCGACGTCCACTACCATCGAGCTGTTCTCGACAATCGATTGGAACTCTTCAGAATCGATTTCTCCACGCTGTGGATGGTTCCAGAAGATTGTTGCTTCGAGTGCTGTTACCTCCAAGCTTTCACCAGAAAGTACCGGCTGGTATTTCAGGAAGAGTTGATTTTCGCTCACCGCTTGCTGCAGATCGCCTTCCAATCGCTTGCGGAATATTGCTTCATGGGCGAGGTCACCCGAATAGAAGCGAAATTGCCCTCTACCCCCGTTCTTGGCAGCATAAAGCGCCATATCGGCCGAGTGTATTACTTCGTCTGCCGTAACCCCGTCATGGGGTGCAATTGCTATGCCCACGGACGCGCCGATCACGCAGCGCCCTTCTTCAAGCGAATAAGGCTGAGTGAGCATGGCGATGACCTTCGCGGCGATCTCGCCCAAAACTCCCCGGTCATCAAGGTCAGGAAGCATGATCTGGAACTCATCGCCACCCAAGCGCCCGATTTCGCAGTCGCGCTCTACCGCCCGCTGCAGTCGCGCGGCGACTTGCTTGAGCAATTCATCGCCTGCGGCATGGCCCAATGTGTCATTGACCTGCTTGAAGCGGTCAAGGTCGAGCATCATAATCGTGCAATTGCGCTTCGCAGATCGGAACGCCGTAAGGGTCGACTCAATCGTATGGGTCATTCGATGACGATTATTGAGACCCGTAAGTGAATCGAATTTGGCCAGACGCGCCGTTTCTTCCTCGCGATGATATTGCTCGGTGATGTCAGTCCCCGTGCCGCGGAAGCCCTCGAACTTTCCATTCTTTGAAAAGATTGGCCTGCCGGAAAGTCGAATAACAACACTTTCCCCACCACTTTGTGGCGAGACCTGAATTCCGCTGAATGCCTTGCGAGCCCCCAACTTGAGTGAAAGTGACTGAGTACGTCCATCGCCGCCGACAACCTCGAACGCGCCTGCCAGGGGTTTCCCCAGCAACGCTTCGATTGGAAAATCGATCT
>DMWU01000199.1 GCA_003483125.1 Erythrobacter sp.
CGCGCCGGTATCTGACGCTGGTACGATGCCGACTCGGTGCGTTTCGTGCACCTGCAGAATTTCGCGGATCATATCGATAGCCTGTTGCAGGCGCGCCTTACCCAGCTTCGAGCGATGCGATCGACCCAGCGAGGCAGTAGATAGTTTGTCGGGGGACCAGCCCGGCGGTTTTGCGCAGGGACCGGATGAGAAATGTGGACGCACGGGTTTCCGCGCGGGTACTTGGTATTCAGTCATGTCAGACTCTCCTTACAGAGAGCACGCGCGGCGTTGGGACCGCGTGGCCCACGCGCCGAATTAGTGGGACTTGGGGAATAGTCAAGCGGGCATAGCTATGCGCCGGACTGGATTGGCTTTCATCTACGAAAGATGACTAATCAGCATACGAATTCTGCTTCGCTTCATCGTCAGAATCATTCGGACGCAAGTTTTAAAGCTCATACGAATCGAACTTGCAGCATTCACTGATATCCACAGCCTCTGGAGAAGTCAATTTTATTATTTAAAATCATTATTTTACTGCGCAGCATAAACGCTTGCCTATGCAGCAATCTTGCCCCATCATGCGACAGCCCCATGGGCAATACTTCTAGAAGGGGGGAAATATGGATAAGTTAACGGGTCTGGCCAGTCTTTTGGCCGTCGTCCTAGCAATTGTTGCAGGCGTGATGCCAGAACTGGGTTTTGATGCAGGAATGGTTATTCTAATTCTTGGCATCATTGCTGGTATTGGCGCTGACCAAGACAATGCCATGAGAATGTATCTGGCCGTTTTGGTCCTGCCAATGGTCGCTACAGGCTTAGCCGGTCTTCAAGCCGTTGGAGGTCCGCTTGCAGGAATCTTTGGCAATCTTGCAGTCGTTGCAACTGGTATGGCTGCAACGCTGATTGCTCGCAGAGTATACGAGATGGCTATGGGTGACATCAAAAGTCTCACTGGCGGCGACTAATCCCGCTCATTCTGCGGCACCGTCAGGCTGACGCAGAAACCATAAACTAAACCTTAGGGAAACGGCGCGCATCTTGCGCGCCGTTTTTCTTTCGAAGCAAGCAATGTCGAAACATGGTTTGGAATTGGCTGATCGCAAAACAACTCTGCTCTCGCCAATCTCGATCTCCTTCTTTATGTCGCGCCCATGATGGATGTCGCAAATCTTCGAATTGCCCTGTTCAGCGGAAACTACAATTACGTACGCGACGGGGCGAACCAGGCGCTAAACCGCTTGGCAGAGTATCTTTTGCGCAAGGGCGCAGCTCTGCGTGTTTACGCCCCTGTAGTGGATGAACCGGCATTTCCCCCTACCGGTGATCTGGTGGGTGTGCCCAGTTTCGCAATCCCGACAAGGTCGGAATATCGCTTCCCCATAGGCCTCTCAAAATCGAACAAGCGGGACCTTGAGGCTTTCGCGCCGAATATCATTCACACTTCTTCACCAGATCCCGCCGGCCACGCAGCCCTGCGCTGGGCGCAAGATCAGGACATTCCCATCCTGGCATCTGTTCACACACGATTCGAGACTTACCCGCGCTATTACGGGCTAGGCTTCGCAGAACCCATGATCGAAGGGATCATGCGGCGGTTCTATAATCGCTGCGATGCCCTGGTTGCGCCATCGGAAAGCATGATCAAGGAATTAGTCGAGCAGGACATGCATGACGATATCGCGCTGTGGACCCGCGGGGTCGACCGAACGATATTTGGGCCGGAGAAGCGCGATCTCGAATGGCGTCGGGCACATGGCATCGCAGATGACGATGTCGCCATTGTATTCCTGGGCCGCTTGGTCATGGAAAAGGGGCTGGACGTATTTGCGGAAACCATCGTCCAGCTTCGCAAGATGCAGGTACCGCACAAGGTGTTGGTGATTGGTGACGGCCCGGCACGCAAATGGTTCGAACAGAACTTGCCCGGCGGGATATTCGCAGGCTTCCAGACCGGGGCGGGTCTGGGCCGCGCGCTAGCCAGCGGCGACATATTCCTCAACCCCTCGATCACCGAGACATTCGGAAATGTAACGCTAGAAGCCATGGCCAGTGGATTGCCAGCCATCGCCGCAGGCGCCACGGGTGCATCCAGTCTTGTAAACGATGGCGAGACAGGCCGCCTCATCCCTCCCGGCGATACTGGCGCCTTTGCGCAGGCGATCGCGCCATATTGCACCGATCATGAATTACGCCGCGCACATGGCGAGGCAGGCGAACGCAAGAGCTGCGAATATAGCTGGGATGTGATCAACCAGGTTGTGGTCGATACCTACATCAGGCTGGTCGAAGCGCGCGAAGCCTTGCACGCCGCCGAGGCTGCGAAAGCAACCTAACGCAGCACGCCTGCGTCAGCCATTCGCTTGGAATAATAGGTCAGCCCTAACGTAATTACCCAAATCACAGCCGTGAAAATCCATGTGAAGCTGGTGTTGAGTTCCTCGGGAAGATTGCTGATCACAGTGAATACTGTTGTGCCTAACAGCCCTACGATTGACACCACGAATGCGTGAAATGCAAATCGATTGCGGATTAGCAGCAGGATTGACCCAGCCACTGCCCCCCAGACACCCATCGCCCATACAGCATCGGCCCAGGCGGGGAATTGCGTATAATAGTCCAGGATTACGTCGAGCGACACGCCTGCATTATCTGCGGCCTGCTGGAGGTATTCCATGTTGCGCGTCTGCGTCATTGTATAATCGTAGGCCCCGCCGCCATTCCAAAGCAGCGCGACGATGCCGACCACCCATAGATCCCAGGGTGTCTTCGCTACATCATTAATAAGAAACTCCCCTCCCATGCCTGCATCCGCAGGTCCTATGGGAGGGGAGATAGACCCGTTACCAAGGGGAAGGCAAATCGGTTGTTATCAAGCGTCGCCGTCAAATGCGCTCAATACGCTTTGCAACCTCGTCAATAATGTCGACGATCTCGTCGATCGCCTCTTTGTCGAGCTTGCCTGCCTTTGCGCGGTTCTTAAGCACGCTGCCCAAATTGCTCATCGCACGAAACAGATCGGGCGAGCGCACACGATGGCGCCTTTCTCCCGAACGCGAGAGGCGGCGCATCAGCTGCTCAACCTCGTCTTGACGCTCATCTAGTTCGGCAATGCCCGCATCTGTCGCTTCAAATGGCTTTTTCGAGCCTTCGGCCTCGGCCGCTGCAATCACGCCCTCATCTTCGAGCATTTGCAGTGTCGGATATACCGCGCCCGGGCTAGGCGCGTACTTGCCATCGGTCAGCTCTTCGATCGCCTTGATCAATTCATAACCGTGACGCGGCTCTTCACGGATCAGTGCGAGCAGAGCCAGGCGCAATTCGCCCTGGCCGAACATGCGGCGCTTGCGCTTGCGGCGTCGGCGCCAATCATCCTCTTCGTCCCAATCATCGCCATTCCAAGAATTGCTTGCAGCCATCATTGCCAGCATGGGAAAGAAATCAGATCCCCTCCCGCGCCCTCTATTCCAATTCATTTATCCAACTCCAGATATGTTTAGATAGCTCTAAGATATATCTTAGATAGTGCTTTGCAAGGGGAAATATTTATCTGGGCAATTATCCGACGAACGGCTTATGACTGCTGACGAATGACAGGTTTGTTTGCCGACAGCCCCCTTCCGCCGGCCCAGGCGGATGCGACCCGGGATGATGCCCCATTGGCAGACCGGCTACGGCCGCGCGCGCTCGACGAGGTGGTTGGGCAAGAACATTTGACCGGCCCGGAAGGCGCAATTGGACGCATGGTGGCCGCAGGCAAGCTCTCCTCCATGGTGTTGTGGGGGCCTCCCGGCACGGGCAAGACCAGCATTGCGCGCTTACTCGCCGATGCGGTAGGTATGCGCTTTATCGCTGTAAGCGCCGTGTTCTCCGGCGTTGCTGATCTGAAGAAGGCCTTTGCCGAGGCGGATCGAGCGGCTGATGCCGGACAGCGCACACTCCTGTTTGTTGATGAGATCCACCGCTTCAATCGCGCACAGCAGGACGGCTTCCTACCCTTTGTCGAGCGGGGTACGGTGACGCTGGTTGGTGCAACGACGGAGAACCCCAGTTTCGAACTGAACGCAGCGCTTCTCAGCCGCGCACAGGTCCTGATCCTCAATCGGCTTGATCATGATGCATTGGGCAAGTTGCTGGAAAAGGCAGAGGAGCTAGAGGGTTCCCTCCCTCTGACCGCAGAAGCCCGGGACATGTTGATCGCAAGTGCCGATGGCGATGGTCGCTTCGTACTCAACCAGGCGGAAACGCTCTATAATGCCGGAATCCAGGAGGCGCTCGATCCCAGTGCGCTTGGCAAGTTCCTCCAGCGCCGCGTTGCCGTCTATGACAAGGATCGAGAGGGGCACTACAACCTCATCTCCGCCCTGCACAAGAGCTTGCGCGGTTCCGATCCGCAGGCTGCGCTCTACTACCTCGCGCGAATGCTGGTGGCCGGTGAAGAACCGCTTTATGTGCTGCGCCGCATGGTGCGCTTTGCATCCGAAGATATCGGCCTTGCCGATCCCCACGCCCTCACCCAATGCCTTGCAGCCAAGGACGCCTATGATTTCCTCGGTTCACCAGAGGGTGAACTCGCCATCGCGCAGGCCTGCCTCTATCTCGCCACCGCACCCAAATCGAACGCTGCCTATGCTGCCCAGAAGTCAGCATGGAAAAGCGCCAAGGAAACCGGCAGCCTGATGCCACCGCAGCACATCCTGAACGCGCCAACCAAGCTGATGAAGGATATCGGCTATGGTAAGGGCTATGCCTATGATCATAAAGCCGATGAAGGCTTTTCAGGGGCCGATTATTGGCCCGAAGAGATGCAAGCGCAGACTTTCTACGAACCGGTCGAACGCGGATTCGAACGCAAAGTGAGGGAACGGATTGAGTATTGGGACAAGCTGCGCGCGCAAATACGCGATGGCTAGGTTCTCGCATTTCCTCGCAATCGATTGGTCTGGCGCGAAGGGAGAGCGCCACAAAGGCATTGCCCTTGCTCTTGCCAAAGGGTCCGGCGGATCACCTGCGCTTCTAAAGCCAAGGCAGCCGTGGAGCCGCGAGAGAGTTCTGGATTTTCTTCTCAATGAGCTGCCCGAAGATACGCTGGTCGGCATGGATCTGGGCATATCGCTACCGCATGCCGATTATGGTGCGTTCTTCCCTGATTGGGATCTCAGCCCGCCCCATGCCAAGGCTCTGTGGCGGCTGATAGACAAAATCTGCGGCGAGGATCCGAATCTTGAAGCATCCGGCTTCGTCAGGCACGAAATTGCCGGGCGATATTATCGGCATGGCAAGGATTTGGAGGGGGATCGGTTCCACTTGCCCGCCGCCGCCACGCGCGAGGGGCGCTTTCGCGTAACGGAAGAGGCGCAACGCCAGGCTGGCTGCCGCCCCGTAAGCAATTTCAATCTCGTGGGTGCGGCACAAGTGGGCAAGAGCTCGCTCACCGGCATGCGGATGCTGCACAAAATTGGCGGCCAGATACCTGTATGGCCGATTGACCCGCTTCCTGATGCAGGTTCGGCCATAGTCGAAATCTACACTTCGCTCGCCGCGCGCGAGGCGGGGGTTGCAGGCGGCAAGAGCAAGATGCGGACCTATGCAGACCTGAACAAAGCTCTGGAATCGCTCGGTTCAGAAGCCGTGCGCGGCAGGGGCGCGATCGATGATCATTCGTCCGATGCGCTACTGACCGCTGCATGGCTAAGGAAAGTCGCCGATGAGCCGGCGAGATGGCGCCCGACAGCGCTGACGCCCGAAATCGCACAAACCGAAGGCTGGACATTCGGCGCAATCTGAGGATTTTTTTGTCCGCTTATTGCTTCGCTACTTGAGGCGGGAGAAACTTTGCACTAGGGGGCCGTTTCCCTGAACGGTGTGCCGGCTTAGCTCAGGTGGTAGAGCCGTTGATTTGTAATCATCA
>DMWU01000109.1:0-2396 GCA_003483125.1 Erythrobacter sp.
TGGACCAAGCCCTCATTTGATCGTCAACCGGGCGTGCCCCCAATTGAGGCTGATACGCTGGTTGCTTCCTTGAGCGCTAGCTATCCGCTTGTCCGCCCCCAAGGCCGGAATGTTTCGATTGATGGCGGTTTCGATTTCATCAACCAGGAGCTCGATTTCATTGGCCCACTTAGCCAGGACAAATTGCGTGTCATATGGCTGGGTGCGAGCTTCGATGGGGTCGATATGTCGCGGCGTATACCGCGATGGCGATACAATGCGCGGGCTGAACTTCGATCGGGGTTGGACATCTTTGATGCCAGCGAGACCTGCTTTGGCCCTCAGTGTGCCGGAATTACGCTGACCAGCCGCATCGATGCCGATGGTACCGCAACATTGGTGCGCGCGGCGGCCGAATTTGAAGTATCGCCGACAACGAGGTTCTCGCTCGCTTTGGCACCACGCGCCCAATACGCCTTTGATCCGGTACTAGCCTATGAGGAATATACGGTCGGCAATTACACCATCGGCCGCGGATATGATCCAGGCGCATTGACGGGTGATTCAGGCATCGGTGCGAAGCTGGAGGTACGAGGCCCTCGTTTCAATATTGTCGATGATGGTTCGCTAATCGCGCAGCCATTCGCCTTTGTTGATTGGGGCAAGGTCTGGGAGAAAAATGACCTTGGTAATGCCGACTTGCTCTCCGTGGGAGGTGGTTTCCGCGGAACGATTACCGACCGAATATTCTTCGACGCAGCGCTGGCAGTACCGTTGCAAGATGCGCCCCTGACCGGGCGTAGAGGCGATGTACGCCTGCTCTTCACTCTTTCGACGCGGTTACTTCCCTGGGAGATGAACTGATGGCTTATTCATGCAATCGCACTAAGGGACGCAGCAAGCTCAATGCATCGACCACATCGGTCCTGGCATTGGCGACCGCGATGGTACTGGCTCCAGACTGCGCCCAGGCGGAATCCTTCCTAGGCACTCCGACCGTGACGGCGGGCTCTGCGACAATTACGGAAGGTGCGACGACAACCGACATAGCGGTGCAGACAACTCAGGTCGTTATCGATTGGGTGCCCGATGATACGGCGGTTGGCGGCGGCAATATTGATTTTCAGCCGGTTAATACGACTGCAACATTCACCGATGGCGGTGTTGTTGATGGTATTGGCTATTTCGCGGTTTTGAACCGGATCATTCCGGTCGATCCTACGCGAATGGTTGAGCTGAACGGTACCATTACAAGCTTGGTCGGTAGTAACGTAGGTGGAACCATATTCTTTTATAGCCCGGGCGGCATACTGATCGGTAGTTCGGCTGTTATAAATGTAGGAAGTCTTGGACTCACCGCCAATGACCCAAGAGTAAATGGTGGCGAGTTCATAAATGCGTTCAACCAAGTTGAATTCCAGCAGGCCACGCAGGCTGGAGCTACTGTCACTACCGCAGCTGGCTCAAGCATATTTACAGGCGGCAACTCTGCTCTTGGGTTTGCTAGCTACTTTGCGATGGTTGCGCCCGTAGTCCAACATGGAGGCAACTCATTCTCGAATACGGCAGCGGCCATGATCAGCGCAGATGCCGCGCTCATTACATTCTCACCGGACGGTCTCTTTGATATCCAAGTCACTTCCGGGACGAGCGGGACAGGTAAAACGCTGTCAGTCTCGGGAAATCTGAACACTGAATTAGGAGGTTATACCTATCTCGCGGCGGTACCAAAGAATGATGCTATTACGATGGCAATTACAGCCGGCGCAGAAGTCGGATTTGACGTTGCGCAAAACGCGACTGCCATCGACGCAAGTACGGTAATCTTGGGTGCTGGCAGTATCATCTCAGATGGTAATGTCATTGAGGTGATTTCACCCGCATCGGGTTCGGGAACCGTAGATGTTGAGATCGGCGCAGCAAATATTGCCGGTACGACTACTATCTGGGGCACAGGCTCACTGAAGGTAACTGGCGGCGCCAATTTTCGCGGTACGTTCTTTGGAGGAGTTCAGGGTACAATCGACTTACTTGCCGACACAGATGATCTAAATTTCGGATCGACCGTAAGTCTTGATGTGGGCACTTTTTCAGGCACCGCGGTCGATAATAGCCCGGATATTGCATCAGACATAACCGTTATCGCTTCAAATGGGAACTCAATAAGCGTGGACGGCGGATTAAGCTTAAGGACACTTGGAGGGCGGGGCCAGCTTACACTAGGACCTTCTGGCAAGGACGGCACTGGCGGTGACATTACCTTCACAGCTGACGGCGGCTCAATAGGCGTAAATGGCAACCTAACACTGATTTCCTCAGGGTTAGGCCGGTTGGCAGCAACCGGCGGAACCAGCGGCGATGGAATTGGTGGGGATGTGGTGGTCACTGCGATAAATGGCGGTGAGATTTCGGCCGCC
>DMWU01000109.1:2621-7912 GCA_003483125.1 Erythrobacter sp.
GCGATAAATGGCGGTGTGATTTCGGCCGCCGCAGCGATGACCGTGCAGAGTTTTGGCAATTCCCAAGCGAGTTCAAATGGAGGTGATGGAGTTGGCGGAAATGTAACTCTTGATGCGCTCTCAGGAGGTTCGATAACTGCCAATCGGTCCAACATTCAAGCTTTGGGCACTGGTGGTCAGGCGACAGCGATTGGCGGTGTTGGTGGCGATGGATTTGGCGGCACTGTCACAATTCGAGCAATCGATGGTTTGATTTCGTACACTGACGGTATCAACAGCTCGATTATAAGGGCCAACGGCGCCGCAGGAAGAACATCTGAAGACAACAGTATAGGCGGTACGGGGCAAGGCGGCACGATCAATATTTCCGCCTCAGGGGTAAATGGCGCAATTTCATTTGCTAACTTCTCTTTTGGAGCTCGTGCCAATGGTTTTGGCGGCCCCAATGGTGATGCAGAGTCGGGGTTTGGAGCAAATGCCCAAGGTGGATCCGGCTTGGGCGGGGCAATAAATGTCGACATATCTGACGGCGCTAGTTTGACTGTCGGAGGGACAGGGCCCGCAATCTTTGATGCGACCGGTATAGGTGGCTTATCAGAGGGTATTGATAGCACGGGCGGATCAGCAACTGGCGGTAGCGTGCAGGTTGTGGTGAGCAATGGGGCAAGCGTAAATCTCGGCACTCAAGAGTTACGGCTGACAGCAAACGCGGTTGCCGGCAATGCGCGTACCGGCGGAGTTGGTGGTAATGCTGCGGCTGGTTCATCTTCGTTACTTGTCGACAACGGATCTTTGAGTACCGCTGGCAGGCTAGCGATCTTTGCAAATGCGGAAGGAGGTTCTGGTGGCGTAAATGGCGGTAACGGTAATGGCGGGCAAGTAAGTTTAAGTTCGATAAATGGCGGCGCGATAGGCGTAAGTTTATACGAACTGGAGGCCGAAGGAGTTGGCGGCGATCTTCTGGCGGAGCTTAACAGTCTAAGTGCAGGTGATGGCTTCGGCGGGACAATAGAAGTTCGCGTCATTGATGCTCTGATGCAGGATAACGGCCTCGGCCAGAACATTTTTTATGCTGACGGTTTTGGCGGTGCTGCGACAAATTTTTCAGAAGATCTCCTCCCACCGGGCATTACGGCTGGATCGGGTTCTGGAGGTAGCGTTCTATTCGAGATTTCCGGTACCAATGCACTCGTGGATTTCGCCGAGATTTTTCTTGCGGCCGATGGCTATGGCGGCACCTCGTTCGTGGGCTCGGACAGTCTAGGCGGCAATGGCGCTGGTGGATCCGCCCAACTTATAGTGCAAGACAGCGCCCAGCTATTGATAGACGGTGATGGTCTTTCGGAAGTTGCGGCAATCGGGGTCGGTGGATCTGGTGATTTAGGCGGTAATGGGATTGGTGGTAGCGCGAATATGGTGGTCGATGGGGCAACTGCCGACTTCGGCTTAGCTCGATTGCAAGTTTTATCGGATGGTTCAGGTGGTGGAGGCTACAGTGGTGGGGTTGGTGGAAATGGTCAAGGAGGGTCTTCTGACATTAGTGTCTCTGCAGACTTATCTGGCTCATCCAGCTTCTTCTCGGCGGACTCGGTACTCGTCGAGTCCTCGGCAATTGGCGGTAGTGGCATGGTCGCGGGCAGCGGTACTGGCGGTTCGGCCTCGGTCAATGTCGGTGGCGATAATGAATTTGCATCATTTTTCTTCAACACGCTCAACATTTTTGCGAGCGGCTTTGGGGGAGAGGGAGCTTCGGGAATCGAACTTGGTGGCGCAGGTGGCGCAGGTGGAGATGGTCAAGGTGGATTTGCCGACCTGAGCGTGATTGCCGCTAATGGTCAGCTTTGCTGTGGTTCTGCGCAAATTCTGGCTGATGGTTTTGGCGGTAATGGCGGAACGGGCGGGACTGGCTTTGATGGCGGAACCGGCGGGACTGGCTTTGGCGGCATCGCTAGAGCGCGTATTTTCGATGACGCTAATAGCCCAGGTTCGTCAGGCTTCATGGAATTCGGCAATCTGTTGATTTCGGCAGGCGGCTTCGGGGGCTTCGGGGGCAGCGGTACTGGGATTGGTGGTGATGGCGGTGATGGAGATTCCGGCCAAGCCAGTTTGACTGCCGAGGGCGGTGCAATAAACCTTAATGGCCCATCTCTAGTTTCTGCCGATGGCGTTGGCGGCGCTGGAGGCCTTGGGGCTCTCGCCTTACCCGACCTTGTAGGCGCAGGTGGCAACGGTTTCATTGGGGGTGATAATAGCTTCTTCTCGTCGGTCGACTCCGTGCGAATTGAAACGCAATATGGGCCAAACAGCGGTGAAGCTGGCATCATCGACTTGGGAAATGCGGGCACATTGACCGTATCGTCGCAGGCCATCGGCGGTCAGGGCTCCACCTCCGGTATCGGCAACAAGCGAGATCGGGCGTTCTCGATCGAGAGTTATGGATTGCTATTCGAACAAGGCGGTTCAGTTGCCATTCTTGCTGATTACGACGTGATAGACCCCGCAGCATTAGAAGATGCGGTTTATTTTGGGCCGGATTCGGTAACGCGCCTCGGCGCTCTTAGTATAACATCAGCTGGTCCAGTTTCTTACGTGAATGAGGGTATCGTCAATGTTGGCGATTTCAGTTTGGATGCGCCAGATTATGTTTTTTCTACGTTGGCAACGCCAACGGTCTTAGGGACAACAACGTTCGATAATCTGACTTACTTTCCGGCTGCAAATATCGTTTTACAAAGCAATTTTGTTGGTAATCTGGGACCCGCGACGTTCGCCACGAGTGGAGACATTTTCGTTGGCGATGTCACCACTAACGGTGATTTGACCATACAGGCTGGCGGAACAATAACGGCTGGCCAGATAAATGCTGGCGGCCTCGCAGATATAGGGGCCGAAGGTGCCATCGATCTCGACGGGGTCAATGCTGCGTCTAGTCTCTTCATCGCCAGTCAAGCCGATATCTCGGTGAGTGAAAGCCTTACATCTGGAGGATCAATTGTAATCCAGACAGGTGGCGCTTTGTCTGCCGGTATTATCTCATCGACTTTCGACACCTTAATAAGTGCCCTTGGAGGCATCTCCTTGGTCCAGCTTTCTACCGGCTCATTTGCTAGCCTATCTTCCGATGAGGACATATCCGTCGGAATTCTCCTGAGCGATTTTTACAATATTCAAAGTCAGGGTAGCGTTTTCGTTGAAGGAGAGTGGAACGGAGTAGACGGGTTTATCGTTGCGAATGATCTTGTCATCGAGCCCGATGGCGACATAACGACAAGCCAGAGGCTCACACTGCAGTCGACCAATTCAGCAGGAACATTCATTGGCACTGCAGCTGATGGAACAACTGGCGGCTTCGAAATCAGTCAAGTAGAATTTGATTCTTTATCTTCTCCTTTCTTGCAGATTTCCTCGAACGGCAACGGCCCTGCCGGAAGCTTTATGCAGATAGGTGACCTTTCGGTTTCTTTTGCAGATCCGGGCGCAACGGTGCTGTTTGGCAGTTTCTTTCAGAGTGAGTCAGTGGGTGGTTCAATTTCCGTTCAAGCAGCAGAGCCCTTCAATCAAATTCCGGGCACACTTTTGATAAGCGGCGATATAATAACCACTAATGCTGGGCCGGAGACTGAACTGGCTTTTGCAAATGACAATGTGCTCATTGATGCTGCTACAGGCGGCATATTCTCGCTTGATACATCGGGTAATCCCAGCGGCTTTGTTACAATAATTGCCGATCGGCTTCTTGCAGCCGAGACTTCGATCCTTGAGCAGCTAGTCGAGGACCCTTTGCTTGAAGACAAGGTTGAGCTGATCAATACACCAACCTTCGAGACGCGTCCTGAAGGGATCTTGACTGCGGGCGGCATAAATTTGATCGGCACCACACAAGTTGCCATCCAGAACACGGGCACGCTGCAGACACCGGCGGGCTTCCTGGTCGTCGACGGCTTCAGTCAATTTGATACGCAAGGGGTAGAATTCATCGTCAATGGCCAGATTGCCGATGGTCTTGGTGGCGTAATCACCGGCGATGCCGTGGCGGAGATCGTATTTACCGATCCCGACATACCGCTGATGGTGGGCAGCACGGTGAATGGCTGTGCAGATGTTGGGCAATGCCCATTGCGGACAACGGAACCGCCTCCAACGCCGCGCCCACCATTCTTGACGCCAACGCCAGCGCCGCAACCACCTTCATTGCCACCAGCTCCGGTCGACCCGACCAACCCGGAAGTGACAGACCCTGAGCATGAGATTTCGACGGGTCTCCTACCAGACGAAGGAACTTCGACGGAGGAAGAGCCGGAAGAAACGGGCCCAGCAGATCCGGAAGGAACCGATCCGAACGAGGAGGACGGCGCAGAATCGGATGAACCGGGTGCTGAAAAATCGGAAGAGGAAGAGACTGAAGATAAAGCTGCCGAAGCTCCAATCGAGGCGCCTGCTGAGGTAATCGACTTTACCGGTATTGAGCCCAATCCGGATGTATACGCGCCGGTTTCAGGCAATGCGAACCCATCGCTAATTGGTGCGTCCAGACCTGGCGAAGAGGATAGTGGTGAAGGTAATGGCAATCCAGTTGGAAGAGAGCAGTGAAGATGACTCCGATGAAACTATTCGCTGGCGTGGCTATCCTGGCTTGTACTGCTGCATTTTCGATTGGAACCGAGATACTTGCTGCGCGCGACCTGCCGCTTTCCGTCAGCAATTCTTTCCGCTTGGGAACATCGGGCGTGCCTTGCTCTGTGCAAACTGCACCATTGGATGCGCGTTTAGAGGGGATTTTTGATCGCGGCTATACGCTCAGCTGCCGCGACGCGCTTGGCGAGGTTGGTACGATGATCGTCGTTCGCCGCGACATTCAAATGGATGCGGCGCCTTCATTGCTTGGGTCATCATCCCTGCAGTGTGGCGCGGTGGAGAACGTGACAGTCGAGAATATTAGCAATGTCGCCAGATCCACTTGCCGTGATGCCGCGTTGGGTCTTGATTATCGTCGTTACCTGCTTCGCAGCGAAGGCTTGAGCTATTTTGTCGAGGGGCTCGCGGGATATGATCCGGCCCTACGGCTTGCATTTGCGTCTATCATTCAAGACGAAGTGGTTGAAGGTGAGATACGCGTTGCTACCACCGAGATTAGCGATGCCGCGGCCTTTGCTCGCGTGCAGGCCGGCCAATTGAGCGAAGCCGATCGCCGCAACGAGGCCTATTTGCGCAATAATGGCGGCCGATATGCGTCAGCAGCGGAGTTTTTCTCGGCAATTGTTGCACAGTCGGGCGGTCGTGGACGGAGCCTT
>DMWU01000129.1 GCA_003483125.1 Erythrobacter sp.
CATCTTCGTGACAATCACCAGCTTCTGACTGTGGCGGCGGGCGACAACACCCTGCGTGTCTTGCCGCCACTGGTAATTGGCGATGCAGAAATTGAAGAATTCTTTGAGAAGCTTTCTACAGGTGCGGCGAGCTATACCATACCCGAATCCTGATGGCTGAAGGCGTTTCCAATATCGCGCCAACGTTGCGCAACTTCCTCGACCTGTCGGATGCCGGGGGTGATGCGATTGCGGCTTTGATCGGCGATGCCATTGATCGTAAAGCTCTGAGGCAAGGATGGCCCAAGGGGCGTGCGGATTCAGACAAGCCGTTGGATGGCCGGGTTCTGGCGATGATATTCGAGAAGAACTCAACCCGTACCCGGGTAAGTTTCGACATCGCAATGCGTCAATTGGGTGGCAGTTCGCTTATTTTGGAGAGCGGGACAAGCCAGCTGGGCCGGGGCGAATCTATCGCCGACACGGCCCGCGTGCTTAGCCGCATGGTCGATGCAATCATGATTCGCACCGATGATCATTCCAAGGCAGAAGAGCTGGCGCATCATGCGGATGTGCCCGTCATCAATGGCCTCACCGACCGGTCGCATCCGTGCCAGATCGTAGCGGATCTCCTGACAATGATAGAGCATGGCAAGGCTTTGCCCGGCCTGGAAGTCGCCTGGTTCGGCGATGGAAACAATGTTCTCCATTCGATTCTCGAAGCCGCAGGGCTGATGAAATTCAATGTTCGAATTGCGACCCCTGCAGGGTACGAGCCGGACAAGGAGTTTGTCGATCTCGCGATTACCGGTGGCGCAAAAGTCAATATGACTCAGGAAGCTGCTGCTGCGGCAGAAGGCGCTGACGTCCTGATCACAGACACATGGGTCTCTATGGGGCAGGATCATGCGCATAATAAGCTGGCCGTAATGGCGCCCTATCAAGTCAATGACGCAATAATGGCAAAGGCAAAGAACGATGCCATATTCCTTCATTGCCTGCCCGCACATGTTGACGAAGAAGTTAGCAAGAGTGTGTTTGAGGGATCGCAGTCAGTGGTTTTCGATGAGGCAGAGAATCGAATTCACGCGCAAAAATCGATCCTGCTTTGGTGCATGGGAATGCTAGGCTAGAATTACCGCACGCGCCTTAATCTTAAAATTTGGGCGTCCGGCTACCATATTCGACGATATGACCGAGCAGCCAGAAACCTATTCCGATCAGATCCTGGAATTCACCTTACCAGCGCGTAGTGCGCGAGGCCGCGTAGTAAGGCTGGATAATGTCGTAGACGAGGTGCTTTCTGCACATTCTTATCCTGCGCCAATCACCCACCTATTGGGCGAGGCGCTTGTGCTCGCCGCCTTGATCGGCAGCTTGCTCAAGACAGAGGGCGCGCAGATGACAATGCAGGCGCAGACCGAAGAAGGCGCGGTTCGGCTCTTGGTTTGCGACTATCGCGCCGGGGAGCTGCGAGGCTTTGTGGATTTCGATGAAGCCCGCCTCGCTGATTTGGGAGCGAATCCCACCCTGTTCGCGTTGTTCGGCAAGGGCTATCTTGCGATTACATTCGAACCAGGCACAGGCCAGCGCTACCAGGGCATAGTTCCATTGGAAGGAGATTCACTGGCTGAGGCCTGCGAAACCTACTTCGTTCAGTCAGAGCAAATTCCGACGATGTTGCGGCTGGGCCTTCAAACCAGTGCAAAGGGAACGATCGCGGCTGGGATGCTGATCCAACACCTTCCCGAAGGTGAAGTTGGACGGGAGCGTTTACACGTCAGGCTTGACCACCCCGATTGGGAACACATCGCTGTTCTTGGATCTACGCTAGGCCATGAGGAACTCACGGCGAGCGAGCTTTCGATGGAAGCCATCGTATGGCGTCTTTTCCATGAAGAGGATGAGATCAGGGTTAGGCCAGCCGTCGCACTGTCACGTGGGTGCCGTTGCAGCATCGATCACTATGGAACGGTGATTAGCAGGTTCCCTGAAGATGATCGCACTGCAATGCGCAATGACGCGGGCAAGATCGTGGTCGATTGCGAGTTCTGCTCAAAGGCTTTCGAACTGACGATTTGATCGCTTCATCGTTGTTCAGCAACGGTTTATCGCTGAAATGCGAGTGCTTACAAGTCGAATCAAAGTACTGATTTCAAGGAAGTCAAATGGCCAATTTCGGCAAGACTTTTTTTGCGTTGTGCTTGGGCGGCTTGCTTTGGGCAGGCAGCGGGCTTTTCACCGCTGGTGCGGCACAAGATTCCGGTCTGGCGATGCTTTCCGATTTGCGGAAGGGCGAATGGACAGTGCGGTTTCGAGATGGCACGCCAGAAAGCAAGATCTGTGTGCGATCGGGCATAGAGTTGCTCCAACTCAGGCATTCTGGACAAAGCTGTAGTCGATTTGTTATCGATGACACTTCTAGCCAGGTGACAGTCCAATATACTTGCCGAGGTAATGGCTATGGACGGACAAACATTCGTATGGAAACTCCGGCTTTGGTACAGATCGAAAGTCAGGGCATTGTTGATGGCCTGCCATTCGAATTCACTTCGGAAGCGCGCCATACGGGAGCTTGCTAGCAATTTTGCTGCAATTCCCTTTGAATGATTGATCAGCAGATAATTCCGTCTAAGCAGCTTTGATGGGTGAAGCTGGAACTGGTGAACCGAAATCGGCCGTCGTACTGTTGTCTGGCGGCCTCGATTCCATGGTAACTGCCGCGATTGCAGGCGAGCAGGGATTTGCAATCCATGCGCTCACAATTGACTATGGGCAGCGCCACAGGCGGGAGATTCAGGCTGCCCAGGATATAGCACGAAGGCTGAATGTTACACATCATTCAGTACTGGATCTCGACCTGCGCCAATTTGGCGGTTCGGCACTCACTTCGTCGACACCAGTGCCCAAGGAAGGGCTCACGGATGAAATTCCAGTCACCTATGTTCCTGCTCGGAACCTGGTCTTTCTTTCTTTGACGGTTGCCTGTGCTGAAGCAGTCGGTGCGCGCGATGTTTTCATCGGCGTGAACGCGCTGGACTATTCGGGCTATCCCGATTGTCGACCGGAATTTATCAAGAGCTTTGCCGAGACCGCGCGGTTGGGGACAAAGGCAGGTGTTGAAGGCGCACCATTTCGTATCAATGCTCCTCTACAGTATATGACCAAGGCCGATATTGCCCATGAATGTAGTCGTCTTGGGCTTGATCCGTCGTGGAGCTGGTCTTGTTATGATCCAACAGCTGAGGGGTTAGCCTGCGGGCGCTGCGATTCTTGCAGATTACGGATCAAGGGCTTCGAAGAGGCTGGAATCAAGGATACGACCAAGTACGCAACTGCAAGATAATCCGAAAATTGGGAGGAACGATATCGATGAGTGAGCACGCAAATCCTGCTGCAGATGATCAGCCGGTTCCAGCCTATAGTTGGTATGCGCTAAGCGTATTGGTCCTGATCTATGTGCTCAATTTTATTGATCGCCAGATCCTCTCAATCCTAGCCAATGATATCAAGGCAGACCTTGGCGTCGATGATGCTTACTTGGGGTTCCTTTACGGTACTGCCTTCGCGATTTTCTATGCGCTATTCGGGATCCCGCTAGGAAAGCTTGCTGACAGTTGGAAGAGAGTGAGGTTGATGACCATTGGCCTTTCGCTCTGGTCAGCCATGACAGCCTTCTCTGGCTTCGCTAGAGATGCAACGACGCTAACGGTGGCGAGGATTGGTGTCGGCGTAGGTGAAGCCACGGCAAGCCCCTCGGCCTATTCATTGATTTCCGACTGGTTCCCGGCACGCTTGCGGGCCACGGCTCTCGCGATTTACAGTTCGGGTCTGTACATTGGCGGCGGCGTTTCGCTGTTGATCGGCGGTGTAATCGTCGATCGTTGGAATGCGGCCTATCCTGATGGCGGGCCGCTTGGTCTGGCTGGCTGGCAAGCCGCCTTTATTGCCGTGGGTGTACCTGGATTGCTTCTCGCGCTCTGGGTTATTACGCTTAGGGAGCCAATCCGCGGAGCAATAGACGGTATCGAGACACCTGAGGATCCGGCACCTTTCCGTACCTTCACAACCGAGCTTCTCACCGTCATACCTCCCTTCACGCTGCTCGGAGCAGCCAAGCGTGGCATCGGTGCGCTTGCGCTGAACTTGGCCGTCTTTGTTGCTGCCATTGCTACGGCGAGAGGGCTGACGCTTATTCTCGATTCAGGCGATGGTCTGATTTACGCGCCGATAACGGATCAGTGGCTGTTTTTGGCAGTAGGCTATTATGCAATCTATTGTTGGGCGACTTCACTGAAGAGTCGGGATCTTCCTACGTTCCGTCTGACCTGGGGTTCCCCCGCATTTCTGTGCACAATACTAGGCTACGGGACAGTATCGTTCATGGCCTATGCCGGGGCTTATTGGACGGCGCCATACGCAGAGCGGGTATTCGATATAGACAAGGGAAGCCTTGGCCTGCTCATTGGCGGCCCAGCTGCTGTAGCCGGCTTTCTTGGCGTAACGCTTGGCGGACGTATGGCTGACTGGCTGTTTCAGCGAAATCCAGCCGGACGGCTTTATGTCGTTCTATTTGGCCTGGTTGCACCGGTTCCGGTCACATATGTGCTCTTTACAACCGACGGCATGGTGCTGTTTTTTGTGTTGGCCTTTGTTGTGCAGCTTTTCGCGTCATCGGCGCTAGGTGCAGCAGCAGCGACAAGCCAGGCGCTGGTGCTTCCGCGGATGCGTGGGATAGCAACTGCGACATTCTTCCTGGCGACAACGCTGGTTGGCCTCGCATTAGGGCCGTATACGGCGGGCTATGTCTCGGAGCAGAACGGATCGGACCTGAGTGCAGGTGTGATAGCCACTCTTTGGATATCACCCATCGGTGTAATACTGCTTCTGGCCGCGATAAAGACTGTACCCGGCGCAGCAGCGAATCTCATGGACAAGGCGCGCGCCGCAGGAGAGACCGGCATCTAGTCCGCAAGCCGGAGTTCAACGCACAGTTTGATCGAGAGCGCTGAAAGGCGCGATCGGCTCGGCGCAATTGGCCTAATTGCGGAACCACGCTGTTTGACAAAAAACGCCATGCCTAAAGGCACTGGCCAAAAAATAGGGGTCGGATTTCTCCGACCCCCGAATTATCAATGCAGTGCTAGGAAAATTACATTCCCGAGCCAGGACCGTATGTGATTTCCACGCGGCGGTTCTGAAGCTCACGGACACCGTCAGCAGTTGGCACCGCAGGCATGGATTCGCCGAATGCTTCGCTCGAAATGCGATCATCAGGAATTCCACGATCTGCGAGATAACCGCGAACCGATTCATTGCGTCGTTCCGAGAGGCCCACATTATACCTTTGCGGACCGGAACGGTCAGCGTGCCCGGCAAGCATAATGCTGGCCGTACCACAATCAGCGTAAGCTGAAATCGCCGTATCCAGAACATTGGCAGCCTCAGGCGTAACGTCTGCCTCATCCCAGTTAAAGAACACGATATAAGGACCCGTGTTGCAAACTGGCGCCG
>DMWU01000090.1 GCA_003483125.1 Erythrobacter sp.
GGACCGCCGCCCGTGCCGCAGAATTGGGATTACTGGGCCGGGATGGCCTATCTGGCATTGATTGGATCGGTGGTGACTTTCCCATTGCATTACAACCTGGTGCGGCAGATTGGGGCTGGAAAGACAGCATATAACGGCATCGTCACCGTTTGCGTGGCAATGCTGCTCTCAACGATCTTCGAGGATTATCGTTGGACGCCGTTAACCGCTGGCGGAATGGCGCTGGCGCTGCTGGGCATGGTGCTGGCTCTGCGGGCCAGACGCCAGAAGAGTATCAAAGTCGGCCAGGCGACTGCCTTCAGGCATGATGCCGATTAAGGCAGTCCAGCAATCCATCGCGATAAGTGGGATATTGCGGCGCCCAGCCTAGCACTCTCTTTGCCTTGCCGTTCGATACGCGGCGGTTCTCCGAATAGAAGGCGCGCGCCATCGGCGATAAGTCTGCGTCATCGAGGCTCTGCAATGGAGGTGGTTGGACCCCCAGCAATCGGCATGCTTCCTCGACTACAGCGTTCTGGCTGGCGGGAAGATCATCGGCCAGATTGTAAGCGCCCGCTGGCGCATCGCGCTCAATCGCTGCCAGAGCGCCGCTGACAATGTCATCGACATGAACCCGGCTGAAGACTTGACCCGGTAAATCGATCCGTCGCGCCTTGCCCGATTTTACGCGCTCGATCGCGCTGCGGCCCGGCCCGTAGATCCCCGGCAATCTGAAGACCCGCGCGCCTAGATCCAGCCAGCGCAAATCGCATTCCGCCCGCGCTATGCGCCTTCCCCCGCCCACAGGCGCAGTTTCATCGACCCAGGCACCCTTTGTGTCGCCATAGACCCCAGTTGAAGAGAGATAGGCGATCCATTTGCCCTCCACCGTATTGCCGTAGCGGGCCAACACCGGATCATCGCCGCTCTCACGCTCTGGCGGGACAGAGGAGAGTATATGGCTCGCCTCCTCCAGGACTTTCCACACCTGCGCTTCGTCCTCGAAATCAAGGTTGCCAGCCCTGCCCGTGGCATCGACCCGCCAACCTTGCGAACGCAGGGCATCGGCGATGCGGCTGGCGGTATAACCGAGGCCGAAGATCAGGATTCGCTTCATATGCTCAACTAAGCGTTGGACTGCGCGCCAAAGCAACCTAAAATCGCAATCATGGATATCACACAAAACCCAGACTTGGCCGATGCTGCGCCGACTCCGCATGATCCGCAGGTCATCAGGCGCGAAGATTACCAACCCTTTCCCTGGCTGGTGCCGGAGATTTCTCTCGACTTCGATATGACGCTCGATGCCACGCGCGTCACCTCTCGGATGACCGTTGCGCGCAACGGTAAGGCGGAACATTCGCACACGATCAGGCTGAACGGTGACGGGCTGGAACTGCTTTCTGTCAGCGTTGACGGCCAGCCGGTCAATGACTGGTCGATGGATGAAGGCGACCTGATCCTGCCGCTATCGGGCGATGCGCATGAGATCGAGATTGCGACCGAGATCAACCCTGCGGCCAATACGCAGCTTGAGGGGCTTTACGCCTCGAACGGGATGCTCTGCACACAGTGCGAGGCAGAGGGGTTCCGCCGCATTACATTCTTTCCAGACAGGCCCGATGTCCTCTCAATCTTTTGCGTAAGGATGAGCGGTGCGAAGGCGCAATTCCCCATCCTTCTGTGTAATGGCAACAAGGTGGCAGAGGGTGAGGGCGAGAACGGCACGCATTGGGCCGAGTGGCACGATCCATGGCCCAAGCCATCCTATCTCTTTGCCCTGGTGGCAGGCGATCTTTTTGCCAATTCATCCCGGTTCACGACCATGGGTGGGCGCGAAGTTGAATTGAATGTCTGGGTTCGGGCCGAGGACCTGCCTCGTACCGACCATGCGATGGAATCGCTCAAGAATTCGATGAAATGGGACGAGGAGGTTTTTGGCCGCGAATATGACCTTGATCTCTACAACATCGTCGCGGTCAGCGATTTCAACATGGGCGCGATGGAGAATAAAGGCCTCAACGTCTTCAACACCAAATATGTGCTGGCCGATCCCGAAACCGCGACCGACGGCGATTTCGATGCAATCGAAGGCGTAATTGCGCATGAGTATTTCCATAATTGGTCGGGCAATCGCGTCACCTGCCGCGACTGGTTCCAGCTTTCGCTGAAGGAAGGCTTCACCGTGCTTCGCGACCAGCTTTTCAGCCAGGACATGCAGGGCGAAGCGGTCAAGCGAATCGAGGACGTGCGCATCCTGCGCCTGGCGCAATTCCCGGAGGATTCGGGGCCGTTGGCGCACCCCATCCGGCCTGACAGCTATCGCGAGATCAGCAATTTCTACACCGCCACGGTCTATAATAAGGGCGCAGAGGTAATCCGCATGATGCGCTCGCTTTCGGGTACAGAGCGATTCCGCAAAGGCACCGATCTCTATTTTGACCGGCATGATGGAGAGGCGGCGACCTGCGAGGATTTTGTCACCGCGATCGAGGAAGGCGCCGAATTGGACCTTGGCCAGTTCCGTCGCTGGTATGAGCAGGCAGGAACGCCTCGTGTCACCGCTTCATTGGCGCACGAGGGCGATGAGGTCACGCTAAAGCTCAGGCAGGAGGTGCCACCAACTCCCGGGCAGGAAAGCAA
Organism: Erythrobacter sp.; assembly: GCA_003483125.1. Taxonomy (GTDB): domain Bacteria; phylum Pseudomonadota; class Alphaproteobacteria; order Sphingomonadales; family Sphingomonadaceae; genus Erythrobacter. The sequence continues at coordinate 2,623 of DMWU01000090.1, forward strand.
GCAGCCTATGGTGATTCCGCTGCGGATTGCGCTGCTCGATCGCGAAACGGGCAAGCATGGCGGCGAAGAACTGGTGGTGCTCGACAATGAAGAGAAGAGCTTTGCTTTTTCGGGCCATGACTCGCTGCCGGTGCTTTCAATCAACCGCGGCTACACGGCGCCGGTGAAGATCGAACGCGAGGTTTCTCGTGAGGATCTTTTGCTTTTGGCAGCACACGATGATGATTCATTTGCGCGCTACGAAGCGATGCAGGAATTGGTTGTCGGCCATCTGGTAAACGCTGCTCAAGGCTCGCTTGATGAGGCCGAGCGCGCATTGGGCGAAACTGCAATTGCCGATGCGATGCTGGCAGTGATCAATGACGCTTCGCTCGATGATTCGATGCGTGGCGAATTGATGGTTCTGCCTGGTGTGACCTATCTTCTCGAGCAATTGGAGCGCCCCGATCCGGGCGTCATCCATGCCGAGCGAGAGGGCCTGAAGAAAGCTGTTGCAGAGCGATTGAGCGACGAATTGCGGGCGATTTATGACCGCGCCAATGCGGTTCCCTTTGCGATAGGCGGGGAGGCACGCGGCGCGCGCAAGGTCAAATCGACTGCGCTTGCATATCTCGCTGCATCCGATCCCGAGAACGCAGCCGAACTCGCGGCAAAGCAGTATCATGCCGCGAGCAATATGACCGACCGCCAGGGGGCGTTGATGGTGCTGTGTGGTCTTGAAACGCCCGCGCGCGAAGAGTGCCTCAACGATTTCTATACCCGGTTCAAAGACAATGCCTTGGTGATCGACAAATGGTTCAGCATGCAGGCGCTGTCGCTGCACCCCAAAGTGCTCGATCACGTAAAAGCATTGGCGCAGCATCCCGATTTCACGCTGAAGAATCCCAATCGCGTTCGCTCGCTTTACATGGCGATGGGTGGCAATCCGCATGCCTTCCACGATGCGAGCTGCGAGGGCTATCGCATGATCGCTGACCTGATTATCGAGCTTGACCCAATTAATCCGCAGACTGCGGCGAGATTCGTCTCGCCATTGGGTCGTTGGCGCCGGATCGAGGAAAATCGTTCCGACCTGATGCGGCAGGAGCTCGAACGGATTTCGGCAAGCCCCGATCTGTCGCGCGATACAAGCGAGCAGGTCACCCGCAGTCTTGGCTGAATTTGCGAGAAGCCGCCTGCTTGAAGGAGTGCCGCACGGCTTTTTCGGGCGACAGGGTGGCGTCTCGACCGGAGTGGTTGGCAGCCTGCAATGCGGCTTTGGCGCAGAGGACAGGATTGAAGATGTGCGTGCGAATCGCCGGATCGCGACAGAGGCCGTTCGCCCTGGCGGCATCTTGGTAACGCCGCACCAGGTACATTCGCCAGATGTGTTGGCCGTGACCGAGCCATGGGCCGAAGATGCACGCCCGGCTGCGGATGCGCTCGTCACAGACAGGCCCGGGCTGGTTCTGGGCATCGTTACGGCTGATTGCGCGCCCGTTCTCTTTCTCGACAGGAATGCAAATGTGATTGGCGCGGCGCATGCGGGCTGGCGCGGCGCGCATGGCGGCGTACTGGAGAATACTGTCAATGCGATGCTGCAACTCGGGGCTAGCCGCCAGAATATTGCGGTCACCATCGGACCCTGCATCCAGCAGGCAAGTTACGAGGTTGATGACGGCTTTCTTGAGCGGTTCGAGGAAGAGGATTCGCGATTCTTTGTTGGGGGTCGTGCGGGCCACTGGCAGTTCGACTTGCCCGGTTATGCCAAGATGCGCCTCGAGCGTGCGGGCCTTCAGCATATCGAGAACCTCGGCCTCGACACTTACACATTGGAAGAAAGCTATTTTTCCTATCGTCGGGCCACACATAGGGGTGAAAAAGCCTATGGCAGGCAGATCAGTCTGATCGCAGTTGCATGAATGTGCATAGATAGTTCCGAAAACACGGTTGGCATTGCTGGCCTTTGCGTCTATCAGCGCGCCCAAATCGAGGATAAGGCGAAGGCTTGTTCACGATTGTCCAGCGCGGGGGCGAATCAAATTTGCCCTCGATCGGTATTTGGGTAATGAGCGCCTTACTGGCCAGTAAGGCGTAATTGGCACGAGCAAGGTTAAGGCTGATGGCTGAAACAACGGGCACCGCTGCACCGGAATCAATCGCGGATCAAAGCGATGAGGGTGTGCGTCGGCGCGACTTTATCAATATTGCGGCAGTAAGCGCGGCAGGGATTGGCGGTGTAGCTGCGGTCTATCCGCTGGTAAGCCAGATGTCTCCTTCGGCAGATGTGCTGGCAGAAAGCACTACCGAAGTGGACGTATCGGCGATTGAAGCCGGGCAGAGCATTAAGGCGATCTTCCGCAAGCAGCCGCTTTTCATCAAGCGATTGACCGCCGCCGAGATTGCGGATGCGAATGGCGTCGATGTTGCCTCGCTGCGTGACCCAGAATCGCTGGCTGACCGGACCAAGCCGGGCAATGAGGACATTTTGGTGACCATGGGTGTTTGTACCCACCTTGGCTGCGTGCCGTTGGGCGCTGCCGAGGGCGAGGCGAAGGGCGAGTTTGACGGCTATTTCTGCCCTTGCCACGGTTCGCACTACGATACGGCTGGTCGTATCCGTAAGGGACCTGCGCCAACCAATCTTGAAGTTCCAGAATATGAATTCACGTCTGACACGGTTATCCGCGTCGGCTGAGGTGTGAGAGAAAATCCATGAGCTTTCCCTGGGCAACCCAGTACGAACCGCAAAACGGTTTCACAAAATGGATGGACGAGAGGCTGCCGCTTCCGCGCCTCGTCTATAATGCAGTGGGCGCCGGATACCCGGTACCGCGCAACCTCAACTATATGTGGAATTTCGGCGTCCTCGCCGGTTTCTGCCTTGTGCTGCAAATTGTCACGGGCGTGGTGCTGGCAATGCATTATGCTGCCGATGCCTCTGTCGCTTTTGGCAAGGTTGAGCACATTATGCGCGATGTGAACTGGGGCTGGCTAATGCGCTATGCGCACGCCAATGGCGCCAGCTTCTTCTTTATCGTGATCTACATGCACATTTTCCGCGGCTTCTATTACAGTTCGTACAAGGCCCCGCGCGAGATGATCTGGCTCCTCGGCGTTGTCATCTACCTGCTGATGATGGCTACCGGTTTCATGGGCTATGTTCTTCCCTGGGGCCAGATGAGCTTCTGGGGCGCCCAGGTGATTACGGGCCTGTTTGAGGCCATTCCGCTGATCGGCGGCCCTCTGAAGACACGGTTGCTAGGCGGTTTTGCGCCGGATGATGCGGCACTCAACCGCTTCTTCTCGCTGCATTATCTGCTTCCATTCGTGATTGCAGGCGTTGTGATCTTGCACGTTTGGGCATTGCACATTCCGGGATCTTCGAACCCGACAGGTGTAGAGGTGAAGCAGGAAAGCGACACCGTGCCTTTCCACCCATATTACACTGCCAAGGACGGTTTCGGGCTGGGTGTATTCATGATCCTTTTCACGATCATGGTCTTCTTCCTGCCCAATATGCTGGGCCACCCCGATAACTATATCGAGGCCAACCCGCTTTCGACGCCGGCACTGATCGTGCCTGAATGGTACTACTGGCCGTTCTACGCGATCCTGCGCGCCTTTACGGTGGACTTCATGTTCATCCCGGCGAAGCTGCTGGGCGTGATCGCGATGTTTGCTGCGATCCTGATCTGGTTCATCCTGCCCTGGCTGGACAAGAGCCCGGTTCGTTCGGCCAAGTATCGCCCGCTCTATCGCAAGTTCTTCTGGATCTTGATGGTCGACCTGGCCGTGCTGTTCTATTGCGGCGGTGCACCGGCGGAAGAACCCTATGTGATGATGAGCCAGATCGCCACGGCGTACTACTTCCTGCACTTCCTGGTGATCCTGCCGATCGTCAGCCAGATTGAAACACCAAAACAGCTCCCGAACTCGATTACCGACGCGGTACTCGGATCGGAAGGCAAGGCCTGAGCGCCAGTTAGAGGATAGAAGAAAGACAAGCCAATGATACGTCCACTTTCCATTCTCGTCGGCCTGGGCTTTTCGGTTGCGGTACTATGGGCATTCGGTAGCGGCGCCTATGTTGCCATGACCGAAGGTACTGGCGAACTATCTGCCGAATATGCGATTCATGAGAAGCCTCATGGTCCAGAAGGCGGGTTCAGTTTTGAAGGCCCGCTGGGCAAGTTCGATCGTGCTCAGCTGCAGCGCGGTTTCCAGGTCTACAAAGAAGTCTGCGCCGCCTGCCATGGCCTGAAATTTGTGGCGTTCCGCAATTTGCAGGAAATTGGCTTCAACGAAGCAGAGGTGAAGGCGATTGCAGCGGCTACGCCGGTTCCGGGTATCGATCGCAATACTGGTGAAGCGACTACGCGTTCTGGCTTGCCAACGGACTATTTCCCGTCGCCATATGCCAATGATGTGGCAGCGGCTGCGGCAAACAACAACGCCATTCCGCCAGACCTTTCGCTGATGACCAAGGCACGCAAGGACGGCAGCAACTATGTCTATTCGCTGCTCAAGGGTTATGGCGAACCTGGCGATCCGGAAGTGATGGCCAAGTATCCTGAATTCGAGACGGGTGCGGGCCTCTATTTCAACAAGTACTTCAAGAACGTGAACATCGCCATGGCGCCGCCTCTGACTACAGACGGCCAGGTTACCTATGCCGAAGGCAATCCGGAGCCGACCATCCAGCAGATGAGCGCCGACGTTGCCGCTTTCCTTTCCTGGGCCGCGGAGCCCAAGATGGAAGAGCGCAAGAAGACAGGCCTGTGGTTCCTTGGCTTCATGATCTTTGTTACGATCCTTGCTTATCTGTCCAAGAAGCAGGTTTGGGCGGGGCTAAAGACAGGCCGCAAAGACTGATACAGGTCAGGCACTGAATTCCAGGGCGCCCCGCTATCTGTCGAAGATGGCGGGGCGCTCTCATTTTGAAGGGATGAAATGATGAGCCCGGAAGAGCTCAAGCAACTAATCAGGACAATACCCGATTTTCCGTCTGCCGGGATCCAGTTCCGCGATATCACGACGCTGATCGGCCATAGGGCGGGTTTCGCAGCGAGTGTCCGGCATATCGCCGATCGCGCACGAAGTATTGGCGCACAATCGATCGCCGGAATGGAAGCGCGCGGCTTCATATTCGGCGCTGCTGTTGCTGCCAAACTTGATTTGGGGTTCGTCCCCGTTCGCAAGCCGGGCAAACTGCCGATGGAGGTTATCGGTATCGACTATGCGCTTGAATATGGCACCGATCGACTGGAGATGGACCCCGGCGCAGTCAGCGCCGGAGAGAACGTCGTGATTGTTGACGATCTAATCGCTACGGGCGGTACGGCCCTGGCGGCTGCCGAACTATTGCGACAGGCCGGGGCCAAAGTTGACCATGCATTATTCGTGATCGATCTGCCCGATCTGGGCGGCGCACAAAAACTGCGCGAGGCGGGCGTAGACGTGCGTACGCTGATGGAATTTGAAGGCGATTAACGCGCTCGTGTGATCAGGATAGTTTCGCGACTTCTTCCAACACCTTTGCCGCATATTCCTCGCGGCAAATCAGCAGGTCGGGCAGGTAGGTATCCTGCCGGTTATAGCGCAGCGGCGAGCCATCGATGCGCGAACAATGCAGGCCATTTGCCAATGCTACGGCCACGGGTGCGCAACTGTCCCATTCATATTGGCCGCCGGAATGGAGATATATCTCAGCCTCTCCGCGAACAACGGCCATGGCCTTGGCCCCCGCACTACCCATGGGGAGCAACTCGCCGCCGATTGCCTCGGCTATCGCAACCGCCTCGGCAGCAGGGCGTGTGCGGCTGACAACCAGGCGGGGCTTCTCCATTGCGTTTGGCATTTCCGTGGGCTGGTCGGTTCGCAGGACAACACCGCCATTTAAGCCTGGCAGTGCCACTGCGGCGGTTGTCGCGACGCCGTCAATCGCCAGGCCGACATGTACGGCCCAATCACTGCGCTCCTCGCCATATTCGCGCGTCCCATCGACCGGGTCGACAATCCAGACGCGCGACTTGCGAAGGCGATCGGAGTTGTCCTTTTCCTCTTCGGAAAGCAGTCCGTCATCGGGGCGCTGCCGTCGCAAGGCATGGACAAGGAATTCATTGGCGGCCTCGTCGCCTGCCTTACCCAGGGCCTTGCCCTCGAACCTGCCCGACGCGCGGACTTCAAGCAGGATCTTTCCGGCAGCCTCGGCAAGATGTGCTGCCAGCGCGGCATCGTCCATCAATTCGTCTCCGTCCTCATTTCGCTGACCCCTCGCGCCTGTGCTCGGCCTATTTGAGCGGTAATATTTGCTGGATGATGTGCTCGGCGGCTTCATCCACGGTCATCTCGACCGTATTGACTCGAATCTCGGCATTCTCAGGCTCTTCATATGGGCTGTCGATGCCGGTGAAGTTTTTTAATTCACCTTCGCGGGCCTTCTTATAGAGGCCCTTCACGTCGCGCTCTTCGGCTACCTCCAACGGCGTGTTGACGAAGATTTCGATGAACTCGCCTTCTGGCAACATACTGCGCACCAATTGCCTTTCGGCGCGGAACGGGCTGATGAATGCCGTCAGCACGATCAGGCCTGCATCGGCCATCAATTTCGCGACTTCTCCGATGCGGCGGATGTTTTCGATCCGGTCCGCCTCGGTAAATCCAAGATCCTTGTTGAGCCCATGCCTCACATTATCGCCATCGAGCAGGAAAGTGTGCCGGTTCATCAGGTTGAGCCGCTTCTCGACAGCATCGGCGATGGTCGACTTGCCCGAGCCCGATAGGCCGGTGAACCACAGGACACGGGGTTTCTGGTTCTTGATTGCCGAATGCTCTTCGCGGCCAATCGAGGTTGGCTGCCAATGGACATTCTGCGCGCGGCGCAGGCTGAAATGGATCATCCCGGCGGCAACGGTGGCATTGGTAAATTTGTCGATCAGGATGAACCCGCCCAACTGACGACTGGTCGTGTAGGGCTCG
>DMWU01000221.1 GCA_003483125.1 Erythrobacter sp.
CAAAATTTGATCAAATTTTGCAAAATCATGTCTAAATCGCGTCTATTCAAACCCTCGTCTGGGAGTGGGCATCTCTAAATATCTTTGGGGATCAATCCGGACTACACCTTTCAAAGAAAGCGCTTCTCTGGTCTTCTCCTCAAGATTGAGAATCGCAGTTTCGATTGCGGCACAGACGGCATCAGGATCAAGTTTCTTTCCACAGATAAACGGCAAGCCCGGAACGGGTGCGGTTTCGCCGATAACCAAGAGCGATTTGGCAAATGGATCATGTGTTTGGATCATGCGCCAGCTCTGCGCATCAATCGCGGCAAAGTCGGCCTGTTTTTCTGCCACAGCACGCGCCGAATTGACGTGGCTTCCCGTTTTCACGATAGCCTTTGGGCTTAGATTTAATGTGTCCAGATGACACATGGGGCCTGCCCAACCCGATTGTGAGAGCGTTTCATTAAACGCGAATGTACCCTGAGCAGCTTTGCTCAATTCCTGATCTTCGTATGAAATAAACAGGCTATTATAATATCCCGGCGGGCATCCATGAAGCCCATAATCGGGTGTGGCAACGTAGTGAACTTTGTCGAAAAGGTATTTACGGTAGGGCAAGCCGCAGGTTTGAGCGAAAACGAGATCCTCGTTTTGCCACAGCGACCAAAGATCCTCTGTGCGCCACAGCCGATCAGGCCCAAAGCCAAGCGCCTTTTTAATCGCTGACCAAAATTTATCATTATGAGCCGCTGTTTCTGCGCGGTCATACATGGGAAGGGTTGCAATCACGTGCCGCTCACCCGTTTTCTGGCGGCTGCGCTTTCCACATCGGAAAACCCCAATAAATTCGCGACAAGGCGCAACAATGCATCTTCTTCTGCGTCGCGTTCCCCATCGGCCAGCGCGATTTGCCAGAGTGCCTCAATCACGCCCACCCGATCCACATATGGAACGGCATCCTTAATCGCACGGGTGAAGCGAACGGTGTCAGGAGCCTCCTTTTCAAGAATTTCCCCCTCAGCTCGCAAATCCTGAGCTTGATGCGGATCAATCCCAAAACGGGCTGACAGAACCCGATCAATTTTTGCGATTTCTGCAGCAGCGTAATCATTGTCGGAGCGCGCCACCCGTACCAGCAGTGCGGCAATCGCAACGCGGGCGTCGCTGGGTGCGAGCTCTTCCGCCTGAGGTCCTAGAAGTGTTTTTAATAAATTGGCAAACATCGTTCGGCTCACATTCCTTCCACAATCACCAGATCCCCAGTGGATATATCTTTGCGGATCGCCAGTGCTTTCTGATATTCGGGGCTGTTGTAACAGGCCATGGCTGTGTCGTAATCCTGAAACTCCAGAACGACGGTGCGTGCGCGGCTCTGTCCTTCGCGGATCTCCTGTTTGCCTCCGCGCACGATAAATTTGGCGCCATATTTGGCAAATGCGACAGCATTGGCGGCTTTGTAGTTTTCGTAGGTTGCCGGATCGTCAACGTCCACATGGGCCACCCAATAGGCTTTTGGCATGTTATTCTCCTATAATTTAGCTCTGTGCAGTGTTTTACGCAGGATGCACAGGATCAAAGTTATCTTACACGAGACGCGAGACGTCTTTGGCGGCGCGAATAAAATCCTTGAACAACGGATGTGGTTCAAAAGGTTTGGACTTAAGCTCTGGATGGAATTGTACGCCGATATACCAAGGATGATTGTTAAGTTCTACAATTTCGGGCAGGCGGCCATCCGGTGACATGCCTGAAAATGTCAAACCGGCATTTTCCAGTTTTTCTTTATACTTTATATCCACTTCATAACGATGACGATGCCGTTCATCAATTGCGCATGTCCCGTACACGTCAAAGACTTTGGAGCCTTCCAAAAGCGTCGCATCGTAAGCGCCAAGACGCATGGTGCCACCAAGATCGCCGCCTGCCTCCCGCTGTTGTAGACCATCCTCGCTCATCCATTCGGTAATGATACCAACGACAGGCTCCCTCGTTTCACCGAATTCTGTCGAGGACGCCGCCTGAATTCCGCTTGCCCTCGCCGCCTCGATGCATGCCATCTGCATGCCTAGGCAAATTCCGAAAAATGGCACTTTGCGTTCCCGAGCAAAGGAAACGCTCGCGATTTTACCTTCCGAGCCACGCTCGCCAAATCCTCCAGGCACGAGGATACCATGCATCGGCTCAAGTTCGGCCGCAATCTCGGCTGGGTCTTTCTCGAAAATCTCCGCGTCGATCCATTTGATATTGACTTTGACTCTGTTTGCCAGCCCGCCATGCACAAGCGCCTCGTTCAGGGACTTGTATGCATCCGGTAGACCGACATATTTACCAACGACCGCAATTGTTACCTCGCCCTCCGGATTGAAATAGCGGTCTGTAACGTCTTCCCAGCTAGAAAGATCGGGCTGCGGCGCGTCCTTGATTCCGAATGCTCGCAAGACTTCAGCATCAAGGCCTTGCTGATGGTATTGCTGGGGTACAGAATAGATAGATGGTGCATCCAGCGCTGGAATCACAGATTCCGGCCGAACGTTACAAAATTGCGCAATCTTCCGGCGCTCGCCTTCCGGTAATTCATGTTCGCAGCGGCACAGTAGAACGTCCGGCTTTATGCCCAGGCTCGCGAGCTCCCGAACAGAGTGCTGCGTTGGCTTGGTCTTAAGCTCGCCGGCTGCGGCGACATAGGGAACCAATGTGACATGTACAGATACTGTCTGATCAGGTTCGAGTTCGTTCCTGAGTTGCCTTATCGCTTCCATGAATGGGAGGGATTCGATATCCCCAACAGTACCGCCAATTTCGCAGAGGATGAAATCGAGATCATCCTGGTCGGCCAGTGCAAACTCCTTGATCGCATCGGTAACGTGCGGAATTACCTGGACTGTGGCACCAAGGTAATCCCCGCGCCTCTCCTTCGCGATGATGTCACGATAGACCCTGCCTGAGGTGATATTGTCAGCCTGACGCGCGGACACGCCCGTGAAACGCTCGTAATGCCCAAGGTCAAGGTCAGTCTCTGCACCATCATCCGTGACATAGACTTCGCCGTGCTGATAGGGGCTCATGGTCCCAGGATCGACATTGAGATACGGATCGAACTTACGGATACGCACTTTGTATCCGCGTGCCTGCAGCAGCGCGCCGAGGCTTGCTGCCATTAGTCCCTTGCCGAGCGATGAAACCACGCCGCCGGTGATGAAAATGTACCGCGCCATGGGAGTCGAGCCTTAAGCTGTTAAATGGATTCGGCGCAAGCAAATTGCGCATTGCATCTGCGCGCAATCCACAACATTGACCGGATACTTAATCGAAAATTATTCGGAAGCGCCTGCCAGCGGATCATCCGTAGGCGATGCATCCTCAGCTGGAGAAACGACTCCCCCTGTTACACCATCCAACGGATCGGGAGCTGCAGGTGTGACACTTCGATCGAGCGTCGAGGAGACTTCATCTGCTCCGGTCGTATCAACCGCGACCGCCGCAAGTGCAATTGAAAGGCCAACAAACAAGATGGCCAACCAGCGAGTAGTTCGCGTGAGGAAATCTGCCGCTCCGCGTGCACCCATTACACCGCCGGGACTACCGCCAATACCCAGCCCTCCACCTTCGGAGCGCTGCATCAGGATCACACCAACAAGGCCAGCAGCTACCAGAGCTTGAACAACGGTTAGGAACAGGAAAAGCGACATCTATCTCTACTCATTTGCGTTGCGGGGCATTTAGGGCCGCTCCTGCCCTTGCGCAAGTGCAAGGACCAATTGGATCGCCCCGATCAAGCTTCCGGCGTTTCGCCTACTGCAAGCGCGATGCCCATAAAGCTGTCTGCTGTAAGGCTGGCTCCACCGACGAGCGCCCCTCCCACTTCATCAGCAGATAGTAAATCTCGCGCGTTTTCAGGCTTTACCGAGCCGCCATAAAGTATGCGCACTTCGGCACCCTCTTCCTGTCCGTAAAGTTCAACCAGCAGGCCACGTATAGCTGTGTGCATCTGGCCCACGTCTTCAGGAGTGGCGGTATTCCCCGTGCCAATCGCCCAAATCGGTTCGTAAGCCACTGTCAGTCTTTCAGCAGCATCATCCAGCCTTGGGAGCGAAGCCCGCAATTGCTTGAGCACAAATTTCTCGGCCTTGCCCGAATCGCGCGTCCTCGCATCTTCGCCGCAGCACATGATCACCCGCATGCCCGCTTCTAGAGCGGCATCGGCCTTGCGCTCTATCAGCTCGTCGCTTTCATTGTGATCCGCACGCCGTTCGCTGTGGCCAAGGATTACGAATTTCGCCCCGGCGTCTGCGAGCATACTTGCAGAGATATCACCTGTATGAGGACCTTCAGCTCCTGGATGGCAATCCTGAGCGCCTACCCCAATCTGCTCGACTTCGCGGTGGACCGCGTGAATCAATGTGTAGGGGGGCGCAAGCGCTACCTCCACTTTCATATGGCGTTGAGCCGCACGGTCGATTGCACGCGCTTCAGAAAGCATCGCGCGTGTGCCGTTCATCTTCCAATTGCCTACAATATAGGGCCGCTGGGCCATTTGAAATTCCTGATCAAAACGAATCTTGGCACACATATATGGTGTGCCGGGGCGCGTCCGCTAGCCGAGGACGCCAATACAGTCAAAACCGTTTGTCACCTGTTGCCGCAAGGCCTCATGCCAGATAAGGCGCAGTTCATAAGCAATACGGCATAGCCGCGTCACTTCAACATTCGAGATTCTACCTACTCATGATCACGCTAATTCGTTCAATATTTAAGTCGAAAATCGGCTTGGCGATCACCTTTGCCTTTATCGCCCTCATCGCATTGGCCTTTGCCAGCAGTGACGTTGCGGGAACAGCGTCGTTTGGCGGCATTGCGGGTGGAGATCGCGTGGCGGTCGTCGGCGATGAGAAGATCGGCAATGCCGAATTTGCTCGCAGCGTCTCGGCAGCGGTCGACCAGGTCAGGCGAGAGAATCCCACTGTCACAATGCAACAGTTCATTGATCAAGGCGGCATCGACGCGGTGCTAGAGCAACTCATCGATCGGTATGCCTTGGCCGGATATGCACAGAAATACGGATTGCGGGCAGGCAAGAACCTCGTGAATAGTGAGATCCTGCAAATCACTGCCTTTCAGGGGCCGGACGGCAATTTCAGCCAGGATGCCTATCAATTCGCGATTAGGCAGCAGGGAATGAGCGACACCATGGTTCGTGAAGGCTTGCGCGACACCTTGCTGGCGCAGATCATACTGGATCCGGTCAGTGCCGGGACTAGGATGCCAACCAAGATTGCGAGGCATTATGCCTCACTTCAGGGAGAGCGTCGTCAGGGTGTAGTTTCGTTTGTACCAAGCGCTATCTTTGCGCCTGAAGATGACCCTAGCGAGGAGCAGCTTCTAGAATTCTATACCGAAAATCGCGAAGCCTATATTCGACCGGAACGGCGCACGATCCGTTATGCCGTTTTTGGTGAAGAAAGCGTCGATCCATCCCGTATTGCGCCGACAGGAGCTGAAATCGCAGCGCGATATGAACGTGACGGCGCGCTTTACGCCGCGCGCGAAACGCGGACGGTAACGCAATTGATCCTGCCTACTCAGGCAGATGCCGACGCCCTGCGCGCGCGCGCAGCGGGCGGCACTCCCCTTGAAACATTGGCGAGGGAAGCAGGATTCAGCACAAGCAGCATTGGTCCCGTGGAACAGGCTGATTTTGCAGTTCAGACAAGCGATGCCGTTGCCAGCGCAGTGTTTGCTGCACCTGCAGGATCTGTTGCTGAACCCGCCCGCGGATCACTAGGTTGGCATGTGGTCCGTATTGACAATGTGACGCCGATCCCTGCGCGCAGCATTGCGCAGGCAACTCCTGAAATCACCCAGCAGCTGGAAATCGAGAAGCGTGCCGCTGCACTTTCCGACCTGAGCGCGGGAGTTGAGGAGCAGCTGGATGAAGGCACGCCGTTGAGTCAGGTGACCGAGGAATTGGGATTAACCCTGCAAACATCGGAGCCGATTACATCCGATGGACGCATCTATGGAAATCCGCAGTTCGGTGCTCCGCCACAATTGCAGAGCGCCATAGAAACGGCCTTCCAAATGGAAGAGGGACAACCGCAACTTGCGGAGATTGGCCAAGGTGGAACCTTCCTGATCTTTGAAGTCGATGAAATTACAAGCGCTGCTGCAGCGCCGCTCGAGGAAATAAGCGAGCAGGTTGAAGTGGCATGGCGCCTAAGCGAAGGAAGCAAGCTTGCGGATGCAGCGGTAAGCCGGATTGTAAATCGCGTCGAGGAAGGATCGACGCTAAACGACGCGCTGGGCGCGGAAGAGGTACAGTTGCCGCCTGCGGACCAATTGAACCTGACCCGTAACGATCTGCGGACGCAGTTTGGAGCACAAGTTCCCGCGCCAGTAGCATTGTTCTTCACCATGGCTCAGGGAA
>DMWU01000013.1 GCA_003483125.1 Erythrobacter sp.
GTGGATGCGTTCAAAGCTTTCGACAATCACCGCGCGCACGCCGAGCAGGATCGTGCCCTTTGCTGCCCAGTCACGGCTGGAACCAGTGCCATATTCCTTGCCACCGATCACGACCAGCGGCGTGCCATCGGCTTTGTGCTTCATGGCAGCATCATAGATCGGCATCTGTTCGCCATCATAGGTGGTGAAACCGCCCTCAACGCCAGGAACCATCTGGTTCTTGATGCGGATATTGGCGAAGGTGCCGCGCATCATCACTTCGTGATTGCCACGGCGCGAGCCGTATGAATTGAAGTCAGCCTTCGCGACCTGGTTGCTCATAAGATATTCGCCAGCCGGTGAATCCGCCTTGATCGCGCCAGCAGGCGAGATGTGGTCGGTGGTTACACTGTCGCCCAGAATGGCGAGCGGCTTGGCATCGTTGATATCGGTGATTGGGGCAGGGGTCATCTCCATACCTTCAAAGTAGGGAGGGTTGGCCACATAGGTGCTGCCCGGACGCCACTGGTAAGTGTCCGACGCCTCTACCTTGATTACTTGCCAGTGTTCGTCGCCTTTGTAGACGTCGGCATAGCGGCGTTCGAACATGCCGCGGTCGATATTGGCGGCACGATGTTCTGCAATTTCCTGGTTCGATGGCCAGATATCGGCGAGCATCACGTCATTGCCGTCTTGGTCCTGTCCAATCGGCGTTTCGGTGATGTCCTCGGTCACAGTGCCTTTCAGGGCATAGGCAACAACCAGCGGTGGTGAGGCAAGGAAGTTCGCACGCACATCGGGGCTAACGCGGCCTTCGAAGTTGCGGTTACCCGAAAGGACCGAAGCGGCGACAATGTCATTGCCATTGATCGCCTGGCTGATTGGCGGTGCCAACGGGCCCGAATTACCGATGCAGGTGGTGCAACCATATCCGACAAGGTCGAAGCCGATGGCATCGAGATCGTCCTGCAGGCCCGATTTTACCAGATAGTCGGTCACGACCTGCGATCCGGGTGCAAGCGATGTCTTGACCCATGGCTTGGGCTTCAGGCCCTTTTCGACCGCCTTCTTGGCCACAAGGCCAGCTGCGATCAGTACATCGGGGTTCGAGGTGTTTGTGCAGCTGGTGATTGCAGCGATGACAACGTCGCCATCGCCAATATCATGATCCTTGCCTTCTACGCCGACGCGCTGCGGGGCGTCCTTCTTGTAGATATTGGCTAGGTCGCCATTGAACAGCTCGTCAACCTCAGGGAGGATAACCTTGTCTTGCGGGCGCTTGGGCCCGGCAAGCGATGGTACAACCGTACCCATGTCGAGATCGAGCGTGTTCGAGAAAACCGGCTCATTTTCCGGCTCGAACCACATGCCCTGTTCTTTCGAATATGCCTCGACCAGGGCAATCTGTTCTTCGCTACGGCCCGTGAGACGCAGGTAATCGAGCGTCTTGTCGTCAACGCCGAAGAAGCCGCAAGTCGCGCCATATTCAGGCGCCATATTGGCGATAGTCGCGCGGTCAGCGAGGCTCAGGTTTGAAACGCCGGGGCCATAGAATTCAACGAAACGGCCAACAACGCCCACCTCGCGCAGCATTTGTACGCAGGTTAGGACGAGGTCGGTGGCGGTTACGCCCTCGGCCATCTTGCCGGTCAGCTTGAAGCCTACGACTTCAGGGATCAGCATCGAAATTGGCTGGCCGAGCATGGCCGCCTCTGCCTCGATACCGCCGACACCCCAGCCCAGGACGCCAAGGCCGTTGATCATGGTGGTGTGGCTGTCCGTGCCTACACAAGTGTCAGGATATGCGACTGTCGCGCCATCCTGGTCTGCGCTCGACCAGACAGTCTTGCCGATATGTTCGAGGTTCACCTGGTGGCAGATGCCGGTGCCCGGAGGGACAGCCGAGAAGTTCTGAAAGCTCTTCGAGCCCCATTTGAGGAAGTCATAACGCTCCGCATTGCGCGCATATTCCAGCTCGACGTTCTTTTCGAAGGCCTTGGGGTGACCGAATTCGTCGACCATCACAGAGTGGTCAATCACGAGGTTTACGGGAACCTGCGGATTGATCTTGGCAGTATCACCGCCAAGCTTGGAAATCGCATCGCGCATGGCGGCGAGGTCAACCACGCAAGGAACGCCGGTGAAATCCTGTAGCAGAACGCGTGCAGGGCGATACTGGATCTCGCTGCCCGTAACAGGGTTATTCTGCCAATCGGCAATGGCCTGAATGTCATCGGTCGAGACGGTAAAGCCACCATCCTCAAACCGAAGCAGGTTTTCAAGCAGCACCTTCATCGAGGTGGGCAAGCGCGAGACATCGCCGATCTTTTCTGCAGCCTTGGCGAAGGAGTAATAGGCATAATCCTTGCCACCGACATTGAGGGTTGAACGTGTTCCGAGCGTGTCCTTGCCGACCTGAGTCATTGAGCGTTTCTTCCTTTCATGGGTTAGCGCCTGCCCGGGGGATATGGAGAAGGGAGTCGCTTTTGCCGCGGCACCTGCTCTCTCAAGCGCGCGAGGTCAAGGGGTGAGGCTCGATGTGAGGTATATGACAGGCCTTATAGGGCAGATTGTTCGGGTCGCTTGCGCGCCGCGATCAGGCAGCCAATCACGATCAGGCTGGTACCTGCAAGCGTTTCTATCGTGACCTCCTCTTGGAAGAAGAGCCAGCCAAACAGCACCGCCCACAGGAAGCCTGTATATTCGATTGGCACCAGGATCTGCGTTTCTGCGCGAGCATAAGCCCATGACAGGATCAAGGCCGCTGCCACGCCCAGAACGGCGCCAGCAGCAATGTCGATCCATTGGTCGCCCTGCAGGATCACCAACAGGAATGGAGTTCCCGCGAGCAAGACAATAGCAACAATGCCATTCTGGAAAGTGCTCACCTCCACCGGGCTTGCGACCAGCGCCTGCTGGCGCTGCAGAATCAGGTTCCACGCATAAAGCACGGCAGAGAGTAGTAGGGCAGCGGTACCTAGCGCCGCTTCATCGCTCATCTCTTCATTGCCGATCTTGCCGCCGATAATCGCCAATACCCCTGCTAGGCCCAACAATGCTGCATAGACTGCCCTTGGCCGAACCCTTTCCGCGAGGATAATTGCAGCCAGGTAGAGCGCAATGAGCGGCGCGATGAACGATAGGGCAATAGCCTCTGCCAATGGCAATCGCACGAGCGAGAAGAAGAAGCTCCAGCCCATGAATGCGACAACCAGCCCGCGGGTTAGATGAATTTTCAGGACTTCACGGCTTGGCCATTTGTGCCGTTGGAGCAGCCAAACAGGCGAGATGATCGACACACCGATGACACAGCGCAGGAAATAGGCACTGTAAGCGCCCACAGCTATCGAGGCGCTTTTCATCGCCGCGTCCATCGCCGAAAAGAAGCCGATGCCGATAATCGTAGCAAGTATCGGCAAAATCGTGATGTGGCGCTGCATGGTGCCCGCTCTAGGACGGAGTCAGCTCTTCGTCACGCGCAATTCGAACAAATTGCAATGACTTGAAAATTCAGGCGATAGTCAGGCGTGCTTATTGATAGGAGCACGAATGGAACTGTAGAATAGCTCTATCGGATATCTGAGGCGCTGGTCATGGGCTGGAAATATCAGGGGATACGAAATTCGAGCCGGGTATTTCTGGCTGCGGCTACGCTTGCGTATGCAAATGTAGCCAATGCACAGCAACTTGATCCCAATGCTCAGCTATCACTCGCAGGAAATGCTGAGAACTCAGTTCTTGCCGCATCTAGTTCGGTTCCGCCAGACATGGTATCGGTTCCTGTTGTGCAGGGGCAATTCGAGCCGGATACGGCCCCCCTCGTGCAGAATTGGAGCATTGAGAATGCCAGGGCGCTTATTGCCGCCATCCAGCTGACCGGATCCGAGGGTCTCAACCCGGAAGACTATGATGCGCTGGGGTTGCAGCTATTGGTGGCCCAAGGCCCCTCGGCGGAACTCGACACTGCCGCCAGCGAGAGCTTTGTCAGGCTGGTGGAGGATCTGCGCGACGGCCGCACGCCAACCGAAGCGCGCGAACAATGGTTCGTACGTGACCCGGACCATGTTCGCTTCGCTACCGGCGAAATTATGGAGCGAGCGCTGCAAACTGGCGAGATCCCAGGCGTATTGGCTGAATTGCACCCAACCCATCCTGACTATGCGCTGCTTCGTGCCGCGCTGGCCGAAACTTCGGAAGAAGAGGTCGAGAGGCGCAAACTGATCCGCGCGAATATGGATCGCTGGCGCTGGCTCCCGCGCGATCTGGGTGGGCAGTATCTTATTGCCAATGTTCCGCAATACGAGCTGCGATTGATGGTCAATCAGCAGACAATCAGCACCTATCGCACCATTGTGGGCAAACCGGGCCGCACGGCAACGCCGCAATTGGCTGAAACAGTTGTAGGGGTGATCTTCAATCCTACCTGGACCGTTCCGCAGTCGATCGTTGTCGGCGAGGGATTGGGGCGCAAGGTGCTCGACAATCCCAAATGGGCGCGCAGCCAGGGCTATAAGGCTACGGTGAGCGCAAGTGGACGGATAACAGTGGTCCAACAGCCTGGTCCTGCTAATTCATTGGGGCGCATGAAGCTGGATATGCCAAACGAGCATTCGATCTTCCTTCACGATACGCCCTCGCGTCATCTGTTTGATAGTGAACAGCGCGCGCGAAGCCATGGTTGCATACGTGTGGAACGTGCGCTGGAGCTTGGCATCACGATGGCGATTTTGGGGAAGGGGGCTGGCAAGGAGGAAGTGATCGAAATCGCAACTTCAGGCGAATATACCAAGGTCGCTCTCAGCAAGCAGGTGCCGGTCTATGTCACCTACTTCACCATGGCGGGCGACGGCAATGGCGAGCTTGCTAGCTTCGATGACTTATATGAGCGTGACGTGCCTGTTCTCGCTAGCCTGGACTAGCTAGGTAACTAGCCTTCGGCGGGACGACGCTTTTTCATCACCTGCGCACGATCACCCGATAATGGCTTGATCTTTCCGCGCGCTGCTCTGCTGCCATCCTCTGCTATTCCCAGGCTATCGGCAAAAATCAGGCGCCCGCCTGAAAGCTGGGGCAGCGCCTTGCGGAACTGGTCGTCTCCCATGGCAAAGCATCCGTTTGAACGCCCCAAGCGTCCCCAGCGATTGATATGCGATGGCTCGGCATATTTGGCATGGTGCATGACGATTGCACGGCGAAATGCAGCCTCGTTTGTTTCATCCAGTCCGCCAAGTCTCATGGACCTACCATAACGGCCGACATACCATTCCCAGGTTACATATGCGCCGCGGCTGGAAGCATTCGATCCCACCCGGTTGGAATAGTTATTGAGCCATCCGTCATGCTCTGGGTCAGATCCCGCGCCATGCGTGACGTGGTAGCTTTGCACTTCCTCACGCTCCAGATTGACCAGGTGGAAACGCCGCTCTGCCGAATGCAGGCCAAAATCGGCGATGCCCACGATATCGCGCTTCCAGATAACATCGCTGGCCCGATCCAACTCGCGCTTTGCGATCTCGAAAAGCTGGCGATCACGGGCAGAGCCCGATTGTGGTGTCGCGAATACGCGCGAGGGCATGGCGAGTGCAGCACCCGCAACCAATCCGGTTTTCAAAAGATCGCGTCTATTCATCCTTGATTCCAATTATAGGGATGTTGGCTCGCGCGTGAAGTGGGAACTAGGCAGCCTCATGAATCGCCTTCGCCTGCATGCCCAGTTTTACGAGGCTGGGCATATGTTCTTGAGCGGCGGCGCGGAATTTTTCCAGAATAGCAAGCCTCGGGCTGTTTTCTGCTGCCAGCTTGGCAATCACCGGCCCACCATTGTCCAATCGCGAACTGGCCAGCCAAGCCATGATCTCCGGCTGTTGAGCCCATGCGCTGCGATTCATCATGGAGATCATAAGGGAATAGGGGAATGTTGCCGGTGTGTCCGTCAACGGCCCAGGCGCCGCCAATGCGTTCTTTATGTCGTCATTGTCGTAGTTTGCTTCGAGAAACGCGGCGACTGCGGCGCTGAATGTGACGATGGGCACATGCAAAGGCTGCAGGACGATCTCATCTTTACGGAACAAGGGCCCCGATCGCGCGCGCGCTTCGAATGGAACGGCAGATGCGGTGCAATCAATAAACAGGCTTCCTTCAGGAACAGCTACCTCGCTGTCGCCGAATTTCAGCTTTCCTTTCTCGATTGCCGTGACGTGCCCTTTCCTGATCACATTCTGGATGCGTCGTAGCATGTCGACTTCGCCTTGGGAGATGGTGGCGAAATGAAACATTTCCGGTTCCACTTCCTCATCAATACGAAGGTAAAAGCCGTTATCACCCAGGATATGCATCATCTCGGCGCCATCCTGTGCCTTTGATGCGGCCTCAAGCAATGCGATCTGCATGCTGATTACCTGTTCGAAGAACTGCTCGCCTGGCTGGGTAAAGTTGCGGTTCCAAAGCCAGCTTTCGCGCGGGCGAACCCATTTTATCTGGTCGGGATCGACCCCGGCCTCTATCAACCAGACTCCTGTATCCATCGCCGTCTTGCCAGCGCCAAGTATTACATAGTGGTCCGGCAAATCCGCGCCGCGCTTCCACAATTCGGGCAGGGCCCCGGGGGGAACCACTTCGACGTCGCCAGAGTGGTTGAAATTGGGTTTGTGGGTCGAAGGAACTGAGGTTTGATAGAAGGTTGCATCAACCAGCCGACGACGAATTTTGATGGTCGTCTCCTCGCCGTTGAGGATCGATACTATCCTTGCCTCGCCTTCATCGTTCTTGCCCCGATATTCACTCAATCGGTGATAGTCGACGCGGCCTGTGGGCAGGAGCCGCATATTCATCACTTTCTCGAAATAGGCGAGAACTTCGGCACCGCTGGCCAGCGCGAATAACCCCTTGTTCGGACCATGCGTATCCAGTTTTTCGCTCGGGAACTCCAATGAATTGACGCCATAAGTACCGCTAGGCTGGTGTAAGGCGACAAAGGAATAGGCATCATTCCAATGCCCGCCCGGCTTGGCATGCTTGTCGACGAAAGTGATGTGGCAATCGGGATCTTCGTCAATAAGTGTATCGGCAAATGCCAGGCCTACCGCGCCCGCTCCAACGATTAGATAGTCGGTCCCAAAATCGACCATCTCTTGCACTCTCCCATCGTTTGTTGTGCCGCGACCAATCAGGTCGATAAACTAGAATGCGGGCGCACGCACGCGCCTATTCTCCTCGGCCATCTCCAGCATCGACGCAGCGTGGCGCTCCGCCACGGCGCGCTGGTCTTCACCATAACCGCCGCCTAATGCGCTGGCGACTGGTATGGCGCGCTTTCGCGACTGGCTGATGACATATCGGTCGCGAGCCAATAGCCCTTCATCGCTGAGCGACAATCGGCCCAGCCTGTCATCGATATGCGGGTCGACGCCTGCCTGGTATAGAACGAAATCAGGCGCGAATTGATCTAGAATGTCGGGCAAGTGACGGCTCAGTTCTTCCATATAGCCGTCATCATCGACGCCATCCGGCAATGCGACATCCATGTTTGAGCGAGCCTTGCGCACAGGGAAGTTCTTTTCTGCATGTAACGAAAGAGTGAAAATATCCTCCCGTCCCGCTGTCAGGCTGGCGCTGCCATCGCCCTGATGCACATCAAGGTCAACGATCAGGATGCGACTCGCATCACGCTCCGCGATCAGGCGGTTCGAGGTGACTGCAAGATCGTTGAAAACGCAATATCCTGCCCCTGTCTCGTGCAGCGCATGGTGGCTGCCAGCCGCGCTATTAGCGGCATAGCCATACTGCATTGCTAGCTGTGCGGCCAGCCATGTGCCGCCATTTGTATGACGGACGCGGCTTGCGATTTGAGGTGTTACCGGGAAGCCGATCCTGCGCTCCTTCTCGCGCGGGACTGACGCGGTGAAAACCTGCTCGACATAGGTCGGGCAGTGAACCGCCTCCAGCCATTCACGCGGCATCGGCTTTGGCGCATGTTCGGTGATTTCAGCACCACTTTCGCGGAGCGCTTCCATCACTAGGTAGTATTTGTCGAATTTGAATGTTCCGCGCTCCGGTCGCGGTGCCATGTAATCCGCATGATGCACAACGTGTAGCATTCAGGCCCTGCGGCTTACTCCGCCACCACTGCGTGCGGATCGAAAGCGGTCTCCTCGCCAGCCTCGATCTGTGCGGCCTTCTTCTCGACCAGCTCGACAATGTGATCGAGCATGTCGTCGCTCTGTACTTGGTGATCAGTCAAACCCGAAAGATAGACCATGTGCTTGCCGTTTCCGCCGCCCGTGATGCCAATGTCGGTTTCGCGCGCCTCGCCCGGCCCGTTGACTACGCAGCCCAGGACAGAAAGGCTCATCGGTGTCTTGATATGCTCAAGCCTTTTTTCGAGCGTTTCGACCGTACGGATCACGTCAAAACCCTGGCGCGAGCATGACGGACAGGAAACAACCCGAACGCCCCGCGTTCTCAGGCCCAGAGCCTTCAGGATTTCAAAGCCGACTTTGACTTCCTGCTCGGGCTCGGCGGAGAGCGAGACCCGAATTGTGTCGCCAATCCCTGCCCAGAGCAGGGAGCCGATGCCAATCGAACTCTTCACGGTGCCGCCAAGCAGCCCTCCGGCCTCCGTAATGCCCAAATGCAAGGGACAATCGACCGCTTCGGCAAGGCCATGATAAGCTGCGACCGCCAGGAAGACGTCGCTGGCCTTCACTGCCACCTTGTATTCGTGGAAGTCATGGTCCTGCAATAGCTTGATGTGATCCAGTGCGCTTTCAATCAAAGCTTCAGGGCACGGCTCGCCATATTTTTCCAGCAAGTCCCTTTCCAGGCTACCAGCATTTACACCAATGCGGATCGCACAGCCATTGGCCTTGGCCGCGCGAACTACCTCTGCCACCCTTTCGTCGCTGCCAATATTGCCGGGATTTATGCGAAGGCACGCTGCGCCGGCATCTGCCGCCTCTAGCGCGCGTTTATAATGGAAATGGATGTCAGCGACCAGTGGGACCCGCGCGGCCTTGACGATCTTACTGAAACTTTCCGTCGATTCCGCCGTGGGGCAGGAAACCCGGATCAGGTCGGCGCCAGCATCCTCGCAGCGACGAATCTGGTCGATTGTCGCAACCGCATCTTCGGTTGGCGTATTCGTCATGGTCTGCACCGTGATCGGGGCATCCCCGCCCACAGGCACATTTCCGACCATGATCTGCCGGCTTTCGCGACGCATGATGTCGCGCCAAGGTCTTACCGATGACATGGTCGCGCATATAGACACGACAAGGTGAAGGGGCAATGACAGCCAGCGAAGAAGGTTCAATCGCTGGCTGTTTTTCGTTTTGCTAAATTACCACCTGACGAGGCTTGGCACGAGCAGGCGACCCGCAATTGCGGTCGCAATGTTGGGCCGCTGGATCAATGAAGGGATGATCGTCGCGATAGGCGCTTGACTTTGACCGCAAAACGTCAACCCTGCCCTTCGATTGAGAGAAGCAGATGGCGGACAACAATTTCATTGAACAGCGCAGCAAAAAGCCAAGCTTGCTCATGCGGCTTGGCACCTGGCTAATATCGAAACAGCCGGAGATATTCCCTCGTACTCATGAAGGCGTGGCAAGGTATCTCGAGCAGCGCGAACTCCCGCCTGACACGCCGATGCCTGAAAAGTTCAATCGGCGTTTCAATGTCGAGTATTGGCAGGCGGCAGGGCATGATTGCCTCACCCTGCACCCCAAGGCCGGCAAGGGGGCAAAGCACATTCTCTATTTTCATGGCGGCGGTTTCGTTCTTCCCATGCTCAAGCCGCATTGGCCCTTGGTCGCCGCGATGGTTGAGGAAACCGCGGCCAGCCTGACTGTGCCGATGTATCCGCTTGCCCCGGAAAGTAGCCGAAAGCAGCAAGACAAGGTCGCCGATGCGGCCTGGGCCAACCTCACGAGACAATGGAGCCCGTCGGAGATCATCCTTTCAGGAGACAGTGCGGGCGGGCACATGGCCCTCGCTTTGGCACTGCGCCAAATACGCGCGGGCGGCGCGCTGCCGGGCAAGCTTGCATTGTTTGCGCCATGGCTGGATGTCACCATGGCTGACGATGCGGCTCGGGAAGTTGAGCCGCATGACGTCATTCTACGTGTCGAGGCATTGCGCGCTATGGGTGCAGCCTGGGCAGGCGATGACGAGGCGGGCGGCCCAGAGTGCAGTCCACTTTATGCGGCGGAAGAAGAATTGGCCCAATTGCCCCCGACGCAAATGTTTGTTGGCCAGCACGACATGTTCGTGATCGACAATCGCACATTTGCCCGCAGGCTTGGTGCCGCAGGCGGCTCGGTCAAGCTTTACGAATATGCGGGTGCACCGCATGTGTTCATGGCGGTGCTGAATACGCGCGAAGCCAAGGATTGCCTGCGGCTGGTCGGCGAATTCGTGACAGCCTAGCGCCTCAGGTGCTGAAGCTCTCGCCTACCAGCTCTTCGCTAAGCGACCAAAGGCGGTCGGCAGATGCCGGGTCAATCGCATAGGATCGCACGCCCCCCTCGGGCGAAGAGCCGTCGACTTCGGCCAC
>DMWU01000015.1 GCA_003483125.1 Erythrobacter sp.
CTGCAATTAAATTGCTTAGGAATCCTAGACCTCAGACAAGCGCGCGAAATAGATCCGAATTGCCTGTGTCATCATCCGCACAAATCCCTCTCGACCTTCTGGCGAAGTGAGCCTATGCGCGTCTTCCGAATTGGTTACAAAACCAGTCTCGAACAATACGGATGGGATGTCAGGGGCATGCAGAACCATGAGATCGGCGGCGCGGTGCGCATCGCTGATAAAATCATAAACGCCTTCGCCTTCGCGCAAAATCAGCTCTACAAACTCACCCGATTGCTCCTGCGACCGGCGCTGCGATAGATCCACCAGTATTGCGCTCACCTCTGCGGATTGCCCTTCGAACGTAATGCCGTTCAGACGGTCGGCATCATTCTCTCTGCGCGCGAAACGTACCGCAGCGGCGCTCGATGCACGGTCAGACAAGGTGTATATGCTCGCGCCGCTCAACTCGCTCTGCTCCCCTGCAGAGTCTGCATGAAGCGAAATGAATAGGTCCGCGCCTAGCTGACGGGCAATCTCTGGGCGTTCTTTCAAAGTCAGTAGGCGGTCATCCTCACGTGTGAGGGCGACCCTCAAGCTTCCCTCCCGCACCAATTCATCACGCAATGCTAGTGCGAGCGTTAGCGTGATGTCCTTTTCCATCACACCGTGACCAACGGCTCCCGGATCGCGACCGCCATGACCGGCATCGATTACGACCAATGGTGCCTCTTTCTCCTCTGCTCCAAAAATCTGCGGAAGTTCGCCGTTTCCCGGGTAATCAGGCAAAAGGAAGCGCAATACATACTCGCGATCGAAATACGGAATTGGTAGCTTCGCGCCGGTGCCTATCAGACCGCTAATAACGACAAGCGGCAGGAGAACCACCAGCACCAAATGCAATCGCCAAGTCATACTAGCGACAGATTAGGGACACATTCACCATGATTGCAATATGGTTGCGGGCATTAACCCACGATGCTAGCAGCAGCATCCAGGACAACATGAGAGCGTCTGGAAAATGGTTCCAAATTTTCAAATGATTTCCAGGATGCGGTAAATTACGCATGTTTTACAACAGGTTGATGCAGTGTTGAGACGAATCTTCCCAAATGATCACGAGCAGAGACATGCTGCTGCTTGCGTGACCATCGGGCAGTTTGCGCCAGAATCGCGCAGGTCCAACCCAGCAGACACAGCAATTTTGCCCTGCGAAGAAATATTCCGGGGCGATTTCGAACCTACTGGCGTGCTTAATGGCAACGCCGGTTCCCACATGATTGCGCGGCAGGGCGACATGCGATTCGGAACACCGCCCGGCGCTCGGAGAAATTTTAATGGCAACGCGTATGCTAATCGACGCGCGCCACCCGGAAGAAACGCGGGTGGCAGTGATCAAAGGCAACAGGATCGAAGAATTTGACTTTGAATCCGCAGAACACAAACAGATCAAGGGCAACATCTATCTAGCCAAAGTAACAAGGGTAGAACCTTCGCTACAGGCGGCATTTATAGATTTCGGCGGTAATCGCCATGGCTTCCTTGCCTTTAATGAAATCCACCCGGATTATTATCAGATCCCGAAAGAGGATCGCGACGCACTCTTGGCCGAAGAGGCCGAAGCTGCTGAGGAGGAGGCTCGACTTCGGGCCGAAGAGGAAGATGAAGGCATTGCCCCCGGCGAGGAATATGACGCCGAGGATGAATCTTCCGAAGCCCTAGCCGAGGACCTAGCTGAGGATGGTGTTGAAGAAATCGACACCAGCGACAAGGACAAGGTCTCAATAATCGAAGATGGTCACGTCGAAAATGGCGATGACACGGACGAAGATGATGATGTCGAAGATGACGAGGATAGCTCCGACAAGGAATCCGATGAATTTTCGGAAGCCGAGATCGAGGATGACGAAGAAGAGAAACCCAAGCGCTCGCGTCGTGGGCGTGGTCGCAAGGGCCGTCGGCGTCAAGGTAAAGGGCGCAGCCGCTCCAAGGAGGTAGATGAAGTTCGCGCTCGCCGCCTGGCATTGCGCCGACGTTACAAGATCCAGGACGTCATCCAACGCCGGCAAGTCTTGCTGGTTCAGGTGGTCAAGGAAGAACGCGGCAACAAAGGCGCGGCACTTACAACCTACCTCAGCCTCGCCGGGCGATATACCGTCCTGATGCCCAACTCCTCTCATGGCGGAGGAATCAGCCGAAAGATCAACTCATCGAGCGATCGCAAGCGGCTCAAGCAAATTGTTTCTGACCTGAAGCTTCCCAAGACGATGGGGCTGATCGTAAGGACTGCAGGCCTCAGCCGGACAAAAACCGAGATCAAGCGCGATTTCGACTATTTGGCCCGGCTTTGGGACGAAATCCGTGAGATGACGCTCTCGTCGACGGCCCCTACCCTGATCCATTCGGACTCTGACCTGATCAAGCGCGCGATCCGCGACATCTACAATCGGGAGATTGAGGAGGTCGTTGTGGAAGGCGAAGAAGGGTACAAGGCGGCCAAGGAATTCATGAAGCTGCTAATGCCCAGCCATGCCCGTCGGGTGAAGGCATACACAGACCCAGTTCCACTTTATCAGCGCTATGGCGCCGAAGATCAGTTGAGGGCAATGTACGATCCGGTCGTGCAGCTAAAATCGGGTGGCTATCTGGTTATAAACCCGACCGAAGCACTGGTTTCAATCGACATCAACTCGGGTCGCTCCACAAAGGAACACGGGATCGAGCAAACCGCGCTCAGTACCAATCTGGAGGCCGCCCGGGAAATTGCCCGCCAGTTGCGTCTACGCGATATGGCAGGACTGGTCGTAATCGACTTCATCGACATGGAGTACAACTCCAATACCCGCAAAGTCGAAAAGGCGATGAAAGAGGCGCTGAAGCACGACCGCGCACGGCTCCAGGTCGGCCGTATATCCGGCTTCGGGCTTATGGAGATGAGTCGCCAAAGGCTGCGCACGGGCGTGCTAGAGGCGACGACCCGCGATTGTCCGCATTGCGATGGAACGGGCCTTGTCAGGACCGCATCCAGTGCTGGCCTTTCCGCCTTGCGTCTCATCGAAGATGAAGCAGCCAAGGGTAAGGGAACCGTAATCCGGCTAGGCGCAAGCACTGAAGCTGCGATCTACATGCTCAATACAAAGCGTGGGGACCTGGCTCAGATCGAAGATCGCTATGGCGTAACTGTCGAAGTCGTCCCCGAAGGCGAGGATGAGGGCGCAAAGATGACGGTGACCAGTATGGGACCGCGTCCGAGCAAAGCCCCCAAATTCGATCCCATCGTCGACGAAGAAGACGATGAGGAAGACGAGTCATTTGTCGCCGATCACGACGAGGATGATGGCGGCCCACGCAAGAAGCGTCGTCGGCGCAGGCGCGGTGGCCGCGGCCGAAACAAGAAGAAGCATGAAGAGGCAGAAGCCGAGTCCAAGGCCGAAGAAGTCGAAGCCGACTCCGATGAGCAACAAGGATCGGAGGAGGAAGCTTCTGACACCAAGCCAAAGAAGCGTCGACGCCGAGGCGCCCAGCGCAAGGACAAGGTTGAAGCAGATGGCGAAACTGAGGTTGCCGAGGAAGCGACTGCGGAATCAGGCGATTCCGAGACCGTAGCTGAAGAAAGCACCGAGAAAGAAGCAAAGCCGAAGGCTAAGCGTAAACGTGCTCCTCGCAAGAAAAAGGACGAAGACAAGCCGGCTGAAAAACAAACCGCTAGTGAGGCGCCAATTGAGGAGCCCACTGCGGAAGCTGAACAGAAGCCCAAGCGCAAGCGTGCGCCGCGCAAGAAGAAGGTTGAGGAGAAGGCGGAAGAATCCGCAGCACAAGACGATGCGACCGATACTCCGGCTGAAAAGCCCAAGCGCAAACGTGCACCGCGCAAAAAGAAAGAGGAATCTGAATCGTCAGAAACGAAGGCGGGTACAAAGGCTAAATCCGCCAAGGATGAGCCTGCAAAGACCGCCGAGACAGACGAAGAATCTGATGACGGACAGGGATCATCTCGTCGCGGCTGGTGGCAACGAACTTTTGGTGAATAACTAAGACCGCATATCCATAGAAGGTGATGCCAAGGCTGGTGCTAAGCGCCAGCCTTGCGAGCCACGCCCCATTCCATCCATCCGGCGATGCGTGGTGTCTTAGGCAGATATCCCTGTCCTAATGGCTCAACCTCAAAACCAGCCCCACGAAGAGCTGAACCGATCGGGCGCGTCAGGTGGCAACCGCCAGCCATACGCTTCCAATAGGGCTCGATCCGTTCTTGCCATTGATGGACATTTTCGTCAGGCGCCTTCCCATGCTCGAGAAATAGCATTCGTCCACCAAGCTTCAGCACCCGCTTGATTTCCGAAAGCACCTTTTTCGGATCGTCAACCGAACAAAGAGTATAGGTGCAAACCACCGTATCAAACTGGCCGGCAGGAAAGGGAATATCTTCCCCTACTCCCGCGCGAATTTCGTTCTCCCAACCGCGTGCCCTTGCATGGGCGCGTGCATCCTCGAGCAATCCTTCATGTGGATCAATACCGGCAAAACTAGAAACGAGACTATCTTGATAGAACTGTTGGTTTAGGCCGCCACCGCAGCCCAGCTCAAAGACACTTCCACTCGCCAACGGCACCAGCATAGAGCGGCGTTTCATGATCTGCCCCTGACTACACGCCAAGGTCACTAATCGCGGCATCACATGTGCATCGTACCAGCTTTCCAGTCCCATAGACATCATCCCTGAAGCCAATCGCGACAGATTATCGCCAGATATTGATATGGGAACAAAAATCTTTCGCAAGTTGACAAAAACTATAACCAAACTTGCGTCGAAGTGGCAGAGAACGAATACAAACTTCGCTCTACCCACTTTTACGACGCTCTTGTTGGCTAGGCTTGCCATAAATGCCGCAAAATTTGCTGGCAGGAGATGACATTCAGGCCTATCGCGACCAGCGATACAAAGCTCGAAAAAGAAGGCCTATTCGACCATGCCCGAATCCATTGCACCGCTCAGAATTTCGCAGGAAGCAAAAGAGCGCGTGCGTCTGCTCTTTATGGCGAAACACGCACTCTGGGGTGGCGGCATGCATCCCGAGGACGGCAATCACGCCATTTACCACCACGAAGTGCGCACTACTTTAGAAAATCTTGGTCTGAACCTGCAATTCGCCAATAGCTACGATGTTTTGTACTCAAGGCCAGACGCAGACTTTGTATTTCCGCTGCTTAATCGCGGCGGTTTCGTCAATTCAGAAATGTTGATCCCGATCCTGTGCAACATGCATCGCATCCCGTATCTGGGCGCGATGCCGTTCCTGCGGGGTCTCGGGGATGACAAATCGGTATCCAAGCTTCTTTCGAGCCATGCTAGCGTGCCGACTGCCCCATGGTTTTGCTACCGCCGCGGCGGGCCTGTCGAAGAACAGGATTTACCCCCATCAGATGATGGTCGCTGGGTTATCAAACCCAATGCATCGTCGGCGAGTTGGGCGATCTCGGATGCGCACGACTGGGCTGGTGTAAGCAATGCTATCGCGGACATCCACGGACAGGGACATGACGCGATCGTCGAGCCCTATCTCGATGGTTACGATGTCCAGTGCGCGTTCATCACGATCGACAACAAACCCGTTGCTCTTCCAATGCTTTGGTACGAGCGGGAAAATACACAGCGCCTATGGACCTATTACGAGAAGCGTGACCTTGTCCAAAATACTGAAAAAGCGGCACTAAAACTGTTCGAGGACTCCGAACTTGCTCCCAAGATCACCAAATATGCGGAGAAAGTTGCGCGTGAATTCGTGCCGTTTGATTATGGACGTATCGAGTTTCGGCTTGACCTCAGCACCGGCGATATCAATTTCATCGAGATCAATTTAAATTGCAATTTGTGGTCGGAAAAGGTCATGGCCAAAGCCGCCGGTTACGCTGGTTTGAGCCATTCCGACCTGCTCGAGACATTACTCGCTGAATCCTGGCGAAGGCACGCACTGATCTCGTGATTCAACGGGTGGTTTGAAGCAGGTTTTGCACCAGCATCTCTTGCCCTCAACGACCGAAGCGCTAGATAGATTCAGCGACCAAAAAGGATAGACCGGAAATGGCTACATTCACCCTTCCCGCGAACTCAAAAATCAAGAAGGATGGCAAGGTTCATTCAGCCGAGGGCGGTAGCCGGATAAAGAAATTCAAGATATATAGATTTGATCCCGATAGCGGTGAAAATCCGCGTTATGATACGTTCGAGATCGACCTCGACCAATGCGGGCCGATGGTTCTCGATGCACTTATCAAGATCAAGAACGAAATCGATCCTACTTTAACGTTCCGTAGGTCATGCCGCGAGGGTATCTGCGGGTCATGTGCCATGAACCTCAACGGTGGGAACGGCCTAGCGTGTACGACCGCAATCGAGGATTTAAACGGGGACATCCGTATTACCCCGCTGCCGCATATGGATGTGATCAAGGACCTGGTTCCAGACTTCACCCATTTCTACGCGCAATACGCATCCATTCGGCCCTGGCTGCAGACTGTAAGCCCCACTCCAAGCGGCAAGGAACGACTGCAAAGCCCGGAACAGCGCGAGAAGCTGGATGGTCTCTACGAGTGCATCCTGTGCGCATGCTGCTCGACCTCCTGCCCTTCACATTGGTGGAATAGCGACAAGTTCCTTGGTCCAGCAATCTTGCTCCAGGCCTATCGCTGGCTTGCTGACAGTCGCGACGAGATGACGGGCGAGCGCCTTGACGCACTTGAAGACCCGTTCAGGCTCTATCGCTGCCACACTATCATGAACTGTGCCAATGTCTGCCCCAAGGGCCTCAGCCCGGCGAAGGCAATCGCGGAAACCAAGAAGATGATGGTCGAACGGGCCATCTAGGACTAAATCCCTTGGCACTGAGCGACGAAGTATTCGACCATAATCCAGACCCGGAAAATCCTGGCTGGAACCATTGGAACCTCAAGGATCAAAGCCTGTTCAATGGCGCAATTATGGGGAAACTTATTACGCGCGTCGAAGGAAAACGATGCCGGCTGCGCATGATTCCAGAGAGAAAGCATGAGAACCTGCAAGGGGTTCTCCATGGTGGTACAACGCTTTCACTAGTCGATATTTCCCTATTAACTACGATGCATACAATCGGTAGTGGCAATGCCGGCCCGTCAGTAACAGTTGAGCTGTCTACTCAATTCGTAGGCGGAGGTGATCCGAAGCGGCCGCTAGATGCAGTCTCTGAAATTGTCCGTGAGACCGGCTCACTTGTCTTCATTCGCGGGACTGTTGAACAAGAGGAAGACTGCATTGCGGCATTCTCGGGCATTGTCAGGAAATTCCGACCAAGATGAGTGGGATACTCTCCCGTTTCGAAACTCTGATCGCCGGCGGGGAGCTGAAACCTGATCCCGACCAGAGGATCGCCGCGGAAAGACTTAATCAGCTCCAACGCGAGTTGGAGGCGGTGCCAAAGTATGGAAGCGTTCTTTGGCGCGCACTGAGCAAGAAACCGGGAAGCCCGCGCGGAGTCTATATGTGGGGTGGTGTCGGGCGAGGTAAATCGTGGCTCATGGACCTTTTTGTGGAGACCCTCGCAATCCCGGCTAAGCGCCGTGTCCACTTCCATGAATTCATGCTCGAGGTTGACGCATTGATCCGCGACGAACGCGCTAAGGAAACTGGCGATCCTATCGCCCCCGTCGCATCGAAGATTGCCGAGAATGTCCGATGCTTGGCATTTGATGAGATGGTGGTCACGAATACCGCCGATGCCGCGATCATGGCCCGACTCTTTACTGCCTTGATGATTGAACAAGGCGTAACAATAGTCACTACCAGCAACCGGCCGCCAGCAGACCTCTACAAGGATGGGTTGAACCGATCGCTTTTCCTGCCTTTCATCGCGTTGGTCGAGAAAGAGCTGGACATCATCGAGCTGGACGGCCCACTCGATTACCGCATGGATCGACTTGGGGGTCTTCCGACATGGCACGCACCAATCGGAGACGAAGCTACAGGACAAGTGCGAGAAGCATTCTTCCGCCTGACGGATTATAGTCCCGACGACGCGGAACATGTGCCCTCTGCCGAGTTGAATCTGGGCGGTGGCCGTACGCTCCATGTCCCCAAGAGCCTCAAGGGTGTCGGCGTTTTCAGCTTCAAGAAGTTGTGCCGGGAGAACCGTGGGGTCTCGGATTACCTAGCAATCGCC
Organism: Erythrobacter sp.; assembly: GCA_003483125.1. GTDB lineage: Bacteria > Pseudomonadota > Alphaproteobacteria > Sphingomonadales > Sphingomonadaceae > Erythrobacter. The sequence goes on from DMWU01000015.1 coordinate 8,172, forward strand.
AGGGCTTATCACACAGTTGTCATCGTAGGTATTCCCAAGATGAGCAGCGAAATGCGCAATGAAGCGATCCGTTTTACCAAGCTCGTCGATGCACTCTACGAGCAGAAGGTGAAGCTGTTTGTGACGGCCGAAGTCGCGCCAGATGACCTATATGCCCAAGGCGACAGTAGCTTTGAATTTGCGCGAACGGTCAGCCGGCTCAACGAAATGCAGAGCGAAGAGTACATGGCACTCGGCCACGGGCTTCAATAGTTAGTCAGGCAACCGCAACCCGGCTGGCAAGGCGCGCCTGCGCGGCAACCAGCCTATTCATCACTTTAAGGTCCTGCTCGCGCAATTGCAGGGCTGTATCGGCCCACAACTCAGTGATCCGGTTCAGCTCATCCAAATCTAGTGCCCAAGCGTGCTTCATCGCCTTGCGAGAGCCCACCAAGCCCGCATGGCGACGATCCGACCTCTTGATGAATTCTCGACACGCGCTAAGCCCATCTCCAGGTTCGGCCAGCTGATGCACTATGC
>DMWU01000217.1 GCA_003483125.1 Erythrobacter sp.
TCGCTATATGCGCCGCTCCCATGGCCGATACGCAGCTCATGTCTATTCCCGGGCAGAATGATCCGGTACCCGTCGCGCGTGACATCACGCCGCGCGCCGACGGACGTATCGATCTTATCGGATTGTCCAAGGAACGCATTCGAACGCTTTTTTCCGAGGCCGAACTCGATGCGAAACAGGCGAAATTGCGTGCAAAGCAGGTGTTTCATTGGATTTATCACCGCGGCGTGAGCGATTTCGAGGCGATGACCGATATCGCCAAGACTATGCGCCCGTGGCTGGCAGAACGGTTCGTGATTGGCCGCCCCGAAGTGGTAGAGGCGCAACATTCCACTGATGGCACTCGAAAATGGCTGTTGCGGACCGCGGATGCGCATGATTTCGAGATGGTCTTCATCCCCGATGCCGACCGTGGCACTTTATGCGTATCTTCGCAGGTGGGTTGCACGCTCAATTGTCGCTTTTGCCATACAGGCACCATGCGGCTTGTACGCAACCTCACGCCGGGCGAAATCGTCGGCCAGGTGATGCTTGCGCGCGACGCGCTGGGTGAATGGCCCAAGGGGCGCATGGACGGACTCGTCGATGCAGAGGATGCCGGACATTACACTTCGGATGGTCGGCTGCTAACCAATATCGTAATGATGGGCATGGGCGAGCCGCTCTATAATTTCGACAACGTACGCGATGCGTTACAACTGGTGATGGACGGCGAAGGCCTTGCCCTCTCCAAGCGACGGATCACCCTTTCAACCAGCGGCGTCGTACCAATGATGGATCGTTGCGGTGAAGAGATCGGGGTCAACCTCGCTGTTTCACTCCACGCCGTGAACAAGGATGTTCGCGACGAAATCGTCCCGATCAACAAGAAGTATGGTATAGAGGAGCTGCTCCAGGCTTGCGCCGATTATCCTGGGGCCAGCAATGCAAGGCGCATCACATTTGAATATGTGATGCTCAAGGACAAGAACGACAGCGACGAAGATGCGCATGAGCTGGTGCGCCTGCTCAAGCAATTCAAACTACCGGCCAAGGTAAACCTGATTCCATTCAATCCGTGGCCCGGCGCTGCTTACGAATGTTCGACGCCAGAGCGGATCGCCAGCTTCTCGAACATCGTATTCAAGGCAGGAATCAGCGCGCCAGTTCGCACGCCGCGCGGGCGCGATATCGATGCGGCGTGTGGGCAGCTTAAGACGGCGGCAGAGAAGAAGAGTCGAGCCGAGCGCGACAGGGAAGCTGCAGCTGCCCTAGAACAAGATTGCAGTTGAGCGCAGACCATGGCGGGTCGAAATTGGCAGCTCTCCCATTGGAATCTATCCCTAATCTGGCCTTAACCTTGAATGTTCATCGCCAATTTTGGCGTAACAATTCATAGCATGCACAACGTTTCATGATTAGGGGATTCGATATGTTGAAGAAGACTGCCCTTACCCTCGTCGCATCAACCATGGCGGTAACCGGTGTTCCGGCGCTGGCTGACCCGCCACCGCATGCGCCGGCTCATGGCAAACGCGCAAAGGACCGCGCTGCGCTTTATGATTCGCGCGGCTACTACATCACGCCAAAGCGTATCACCCGCGATTCCTATATGTGGCGCGGCCAAGACGGGAGATATTACTGCAAGCGCGACAATGGCACTACCGGCCTTGTCATCGGCGCTGGCGTTGGCGCATTGGCTGGCCATGAATTGGCAGGACGCGGCGACAAGACGCTTGGCGTGTTGCTGGGCGCTGCGCTGGGCGGCGTATTGGGCCGCGCAATTGACCGCGGTGACCTGCAGTGCCGCTGAACGGACATTGCGAGCAATTGATGGGGTGAGTCACGATCAATCGGAGCGCCCTTTTGTTGCTCAATCGAAGACTAGCAATGCTCCGCCGCTAGAGATGATTTGGCATTTTCCGCCGATCCAGATCTTTCCATCGTCCGATAGCGTGCAATGGACAATTCCATCTGCGCCAGTCTTGCGCCCCTGCGCCGCGAGGTAACGATCCTTGGCTAGACCATTCTCAAATAAATGCACCGCAAAGCCGGCGTTGAAACTGCCCGTAACGGGATCCTCAACAAATCGACCCTCGGCATTGCTGAAAAAGGCGCGGACCTCCCAGTCTGTAATCGCGCCTTCACCGCAGGGTCCAGCAAGCCCGATATCAGTGCCGACAGGCGCCTTGGCAACGGGATTCGCTGCCAGCACATCTTTGGCGCTGCGCAGGCGGAGCATCTGCCACTTGGGTCCATTTCCGATATGCTGCGCTTCAATTACCGCATCAGGATCAACACCGCACACTTCGATTGCGTATCGAAGTTCCGTACCGCTTAGCGGCTCGTGACGAATTAGTGGCGGCGCGGCGAAGGCGAGCATATCATGGTCCTGGCGGATTTCGATTAATCCTGCGCCGCATTCCTGCACAATTAGACCCGCTTGGCTGGGCCGTCCCCCTTGCCTCAACCATGCATGGCATGAGCCCAATGTGGGATGCCCGGCAAAGGGAAGTTCGCCAGCCGGGTAGAAAATCCGTACACGATAGTCAGCGTCCAGCCTGGTTGGCGGCAGCAGGAAGGTAGTCTCGGAAAACCCAAGCCATTGGGTGAGTTCCAACATCTGCTTCGAACCGAGGCCTTCGGCCCCGCGCACCACGCCCAGCGGGTTTCCGGCAAATGGCTTCGATCCAAAAACGTCCACCAGGTCTAGCTGCATAGAATTTCCCCTCAAACCGAAGATTGCCGCCCGACAATCTATGCAAGCTTCGCACAATCTGCTCAAAAGAAAATATGCAACGTCCTGCTGTCTTGGTAACCGGAGGTTCGGCTCGCATTGGCGCGGAGATTGTGCGCCGCTTTGCCGACAATGGCTGGCATGTCATGATCCATTATGGCTTTTCTGGCGACGAGGCGGAGGCTCTCGCATCCTCGCTGACATCTGCAGAAACCGTGCAATGTGACCTGAGAGACAGCGAAGCAGCGGTCGGCATGATCGAAGCTTTGGCGGGCCGGCTTGCCGACTGGCGCGTTCTTGTAAATTCGGCCTCTGTCTTCAATCCTGACGATGTAACTGCTCTCGACCCGCAAACGAATACCGAAGCAATGCAGGTTAACGCCACATCTCCTACGCGAATAGCTCAAGCTTTTCTGGCTCATGCACAATCGCAGGCCGGCCGCTGCGTGATCCAAGTTACCGACCAGAAACTGGCCAATCCCAATCCTGACTTCTTCAGCTATACGATGAGCAAGCACGCTCTCTCTTCCACAATTGAAATGTTGGCCATGGGCGCAACCAAGCAACAAGATCGTGTCTATGGCCTGGCACCGGGCGCGATCCTGGCCAGTCATGACCAGACGGTGGAAGAAATAGAACTCTCCCATCGATTGAACCCGTTGGGGCGCAAGACAGACGCTAGAGAAGTTGCCGATGCAGCCCTGTTCCTTGCATCCAGAGCCTTGCGAAGCGGTGAGACACTTTATGTCGACAGCGGCCAGCATATCCTCAATCAGGATCGCGACGTGATTTACCTCGCCCGCGAGATGCAAAATTCGGCATGAAGCGCCACCGCTTTTCCACCCGGCTTTGGCACTGGATCAATGCGTTGTGCGTAGTAATTCTCTTCATGTCAGGACTAAACATATCTAACGCGCACAGGCGGCTATATTGGGGCGATGCCGGATTTGATGCCTCGGAAGCCTGGACGGCGGTAATGCGCTTCCCCGGCTGGTCGACGATCCCGGGATATTACGACCTTGCGGCAGCGCGCGCCTGGCACATATTGATGTCATGGCCTTTCATGATCGGGCTGGTACTGTTTTGGGTCGCGATAATCTTCAATGGGCATCTACGGCGCAAGTTGATGATATCGCGCGATGAATGGAACCTGGAGGCTATCAGGGATGACATTGGCAACCATTTGAAGCTGAAGTCCGATAATCATGGATCTGCCTACAACTTCCTTCAGAAATTCTCCTATCTGGTAGTGCTTGCAATCCTGCTCCCTCTGATGATCGCAACCGGCCTCGCCATCAGCCCCGGCTTTGAGCCGGCAGCCCCATGGCTGGTTGAAATGTTGGGCGGGCGGCAAAGTGCACGATCTATCCATTTCATCGTCGCATGGGGCCTGTTCGCATTCTTTGCGATCCATATCGCCCTGGTTCTCTTGACCGGACCACTGCGGCAGATCCGCGACATGATAACAGGAGGGCGAACATGAAGCGTAGGGCTGCACTCGCTGGATTGGCGGCGCTGTTCACTGGCGCCTGTTCGAAAGTCGCGGATACCAGTGCTGCAAAGTCGCTGTTCAAGACAGCTGAGGACTGGCACCTCAAGATGCACCGCGCGCTGGCGGGCGAGCAAGCTCTTGCACCCGAATATAGTCACGCGGATCTCTCTCCCTCTTTCAGGGGCAATGGGTCGGTTACGGTCGATACTGACCAGTATCGCCAAGAGCTCGCGAGCGGTTTTCCCAATTGGCAGCTTGAAGTGCGCGGATTGGTGAAGAATCCGCTTGCGCTCAGCATTGAGAATATTCGTCGATTGCCGCAATGCACCCAGATAACACGTCATGATTGCGTCGAGGGGTGGAGCGCCATTGGAGAATGGACGGGCGTTCAGCTTTCAGTGTTGCTCGACGCCGCAGGCGTCTTGCCCCAAGCGAACTTCATCGTATTTCGCTGCGCCGATACGCTGGCCGGAGCGCGCTATTATGAAAGCGTAGACATTGTGGATGCTTATCACCCGCAAACTATTGTCGCGCATATGCTCAATGGTGAGCCTCTTCCTGAAAAGAACGGCGCACCGCTGCGCATGCGGGTTGAGCGCCAGTTGGGGTACAAGCATCCCAAGTATCTGACGGCGATAGAAGCCGTCGCATCCTTCGATGATATTGAAGGCGGTAATGGTGGATTTTGGGAGGATCAGTACGGCTACCAATGGTATGCCGGCATTTGATCAATCTGCCGGATAGACCCGCTGCATCGCCTCCCAATCAGCCGCGATCATCTCTTCCAAAACCTTCAGGTCAATATCAGCCAATTTGTTGATATAAAGACAACTTTTCCCTGTTGAGTGCTTTCCAAGCTTTTTGAGAAGTGTCTCGCGTTTCTCGGCAGCGATATCATCGCAATATCCGCCCATCAGATAAAGCGAATGCTTTGCCTTGCGTGGACTGAACCCTGCACGCATCCAGTGCACATTGCGGCCACTGGCATATGTAGTGCGATATTCGCCATATCCGATGATCGTTGGGCCCCACATCTTTGGAGCCTCACCAGTGACCCGGCGAAATATTGCATCCAGAACCTCGGCATCCTTGCGCTTCGATTGCGGTTCAACGGCCGCGATGAAATCGACCGGGTCAACTTTCGTGATCTGGGTTTTTGCCTCCGACATTGCCACCTAACTCCTTGATTGACAGGCCAGCCGACACAAAGCAGTCTGCATTTCGAATTGGGACTAGGGAAAATAACAAAATATGTGGTTGCTCGACAAATTTCTTCAGCGGGTCATCAAACAGGGACAGCTGATCGTCACGGACCATGACGGCAAGACCTATACCTTTGGCAAGCCAAGTGAAGAGCGGCCCGAACCACTACGGATCTGGCTTACGCATCGGAAAGCCGCGGCGCATATCGCCCGCTATCCGCAACTGGGGGCTGGCGAGGCTTACATGTGGGGCTGGCTGGTTGTTGAGGAGCCGCATGACATACGTGACATGGTCCTCTTCGTAACCGAGAACAGCAAGCGCATTGGCGACAGCGCCATCCAGGCGCAAGGCATGCTCAAGAAAATGGGCCAAAAGATTGTCGCCAAGATGGATGGCATCAACCTGCGCGGCAGTGCGCGCAAGAATGCCGAGCATACCTACAATCTGACGCGCGAGCTTTACGAACGGTTCCTTGATGAAGATCGCCAGTACACAATGGCCTATTACCGCGGCAATCCGGATGCGACCTCGCTTGAACAGGCGCAGATGGACAAGAAAGCGCATCTGGCCGCCAAGATGTATCTCAAGCCCGGCATGAAGGTGCTGGATATAGGTTGTGGCTGGACCTGCTTCGCACTCTACCTCCACAAAATGTATGATGTGGAGGTGCTGGGCGTTGCCTTGGCGCCCGACCAGATCGCATTCTGCAAGGAACGCGCGGCAGCCGAAGGCATCTCCGAAAAGGTCAAGTTTGCGCTGATGGATTATCGCGATGTCGAAGGCCAGTTCGATCGCATTTCGTCGGTCGGCCTGCTCGAACATGTCGGTACAATCCATTACCCGCAATTCTACGAGCACACACATAAATTGCTTAAGCCCGATGGTGTCATGATCAGCCACTGTTGTGGCCGTGCTGGCCCTCCAGGATTTACCGATGCCTGGACACGTAAATACATCTTCCCCGGTGGTTATATTCCCGCTCTGAGCGAGCTTGTGACCGAAAGCGAAAAAGCCGGATGGC
>DMWU01000132.1 GCA_003483125.1 Erythrobacter sp.
TTTGGCCTCTGGCATGCTTTCGCCGCAAAATGCCGGCGCAACCCACCTCCATGCATAGGCGGCGCTTTCAAGAATGGTGCGCGATGAGAATATACATCAGGCATTGACTGACGCGCCCGATAGCGAGGCGCTATACGCTCTATTGAGCAACCAGCTGGATCGCGATGCCGCCTGAGGTTGATGATCCTGTTGGTGCCGAACTGCATTTTCGCGCCCTGGAGAACCTCTACGCAACGGCGCCTGTAAATTCACTCTTCAGATCACGGTTGGAAATTTTCGAAGAGGGCCATTCGCGCATTTCCTTTGAGGTAGACCAAAGCAGTTACCATGCCGCCGGAGCGGCGCATGGAACCCTCTACTTCAAGATGCTTGATGATGCGGCATTCTATGCCGCCAACACGCTTGCGACCGACCGTTTCCTGCTCACGACTTCATTCAACCTCCATTTCACCAAGCCTGTGAGAGGTGGCAAGGTGGTTGCCGAGGGCCGATGGGTGAGCGGAAGGCGGCGTGTCTTTGTCGCGGAATCGCGCCTTGTCGATGAAGAAGGCGATGAAATTGGCCGGGGTACGGGTACTTTCATGCGCTCCCACATCGCCCTTTCGGGCCTTGCCGGTTACTCGCCAGGAAAAGCCTGATCATGGACGCGCGGCTGCCCGCACATTTAGAGGTTGCAGGGCTGATCCGCATGGTCGAGGCAGAGGGTGGTTTCGCAAGCGTTATCGCAAAGGGCGAAAGAGACGCTGGGACCATTCTGATCTTAACTATGTATCGCGGTGAAGAGGCAATTCTATTCGAAAGAATGCCCCAATTGGACGGTTCGCGACCATATGTTGTTGCAAAGCAACAAGATAATGAAAATAAACAGGAAATTTTCGAATACATCGAAAAACGCAAAAATCAGGATCCTGATATTTGGGTAATTGAGGCAGATATCGCTGATCGAGCACGGTTCATCGCACATTTACCGCGTTAACTTTACATTATTGAGAACCGACCTATTTGGCCGCGAAGCTTCCAGGTGCGTAGGCGGCTTAGTGCAACAATACGGTTGTTTGAGCTAGCACGCAGACGGGGGGCGGCCGGCAGGCCAAGAATAGGACCAAGATTTTAAACGCAAATAACGCGAACCGGTCCCAGCCTGCGTCGGAGCTAGCTCACCGCTTAGTATTGACGGGAATATGAGTCGTAAGACCCATAGGTATACTACTGTCGCTGTAGCAGCGACATTGAGTTTGAGCCTTGCCAGTGCAGAAATGTCCAGCGCGTTCGCGCAGGCATTGGAACCAGGCGAAAATGGAGCCGCCGAGCAGGAAGTGGCTCCAATTTTTATTTCAAGAGAAATCGTCCAGCCTATTCCTGGTGAACTAGGCGCAGTTGATGCTGATGCCGGGCAGGTTTTGGACGAAGCATCCGCTGGCTCACTGAGAGAGCTGGTCATGCGCACGGACACCGGTTTCGAGCTGTCCGAGCAGATGCATTGCCTTGCCGGGGCAGTTTATTTCGAATCTCGCGGCGAGCCGCTGGCCGGACAGCTTGCTGTCGCCCAGGTTGTGATCAACCGTGCGGAGTCGAGCCGTTTTCCAGAGAGCTATTGCGCCGTTGTTTTTCAGCGTGCGCAGTTCTCATTCGTGAAGAATGGCCAGATGCCAAGAATCAAGACAGGTTCCGAAGCCTGGCGCCGCGCTAAAGCCATTGCACGGATCGCGCATGAAGGACTGTGGGAATCGGAAGCAGCCGATGCTCTGTTCTTCCACGCCAAATATGTGAATCCGCGCTGGAACCGCGAGAAGGTTGCGCGCGCTACGATCAACCAGCACATTTTCTATCGCTGATCGATTGAAGCAGGATTGCCAGAGGCCTCCCACCCATCCGGTGCGGAGGCCTCTTCTTTTAGGTGGAATTCAGTTTCTTAGATTTGCCCAGACCGGAGCGTGATCGCTAGCCTTTTCACGTCCGCGATGTTCACGATCGACGCCAACTGCTTGCAACCTATCCGCCAATTCGGGTGTGAGGAGTATATGATCGATCCGGAACCCGTGGTCGCGCTGCCAGGCACCGGCCTGATAATCCCAATAGGTCCACACGCCGCCGCGCGGGTTATGCGTCCGCAACGCATCGCACCAACCATCGGCCAGTAGGCGTGAATAGGCCGCCCGCGATTCCGGCTGCATTAGCGCATCATTCTCCATCGCTTTGGGTGCCCACACATCGTCATCTTGTGGAATGACATTGAAGTCTCCGACAACCGCGCAGGGCACCTCGGATTGCCAGATTTTTCGCATCCTGGATCGGAGCCGTTCCATCCAGGCGAGCTTGTAATCGAATTTGGGGCCGGGGACGGGGTTTCCATTGGGCAGGTATATACAAACGATCCGTATGCCCATCACGTCCGCTTCCAGATAACGCGCTTGTTCGTCTTCCGGATCGCCGGGCAATCCCTGTTGTACTTCAATGGGCTTCTCCCCATCTGCCAGGATCGCCACGCCATTGAAGCTCTTCTGGCCATGCCAGATCAATTGGTATCCCAACTCCTCGAACTCGGACGCGGGGAAGTTCTCATCCTGCGATTTGATTTCTTGCAGGCAGGCGACGCTCGGCCGCGTTTCAGCGAGCCATTCCTTGAGGCGCGGCAGGCGCGCCTTTACTCCATTAATGTTGAAGGTGGCGATCTTCATGCAGGCTTAGTGCCCGATCTCGCCCCGCAGGTCCATTTCAAATCCCGAAGCTGGTTCCGCATCCACAGCCTGCGGCCGCATTTGGGTTCTCGACGCGGAATGCCGCACCACCTAATGACTCGACGAAATCGACGGTGCTTCCCGCGACCAGATCAAGGCTGATGGGGTCGACTACCAGTTTCACACCATCAGTTTCGCTAATGCTGTCATCTGCATCGGCGCCATCGGAAAGGTCGAATTTATACTGGAAGCCTGAACATCCTCCACCCTCTACCGAAAGACGCAATATAGCCGGGCGTGACTGCTTCTGTGCAATCCAGGCCACACGTTCAGCTGCTGCTGGGGTCAATGTTAGAGTGTCAGGCATAGACCGTGATGTAGGAAGTTCCGTGGAATTCCTCAAGGCAAAGCAGATTATGCGGTCTGGATATACTCGCGCATTGCTTCGGCTTCATGCTCGACTTCATCGATCCTGCTTTTCACAAGGTCCCCGATCGAGATGAATGCTATCATCGCACCATTCTCAATCACCGGCAGGTGCCTGATCCGCCTTCGCGTCATCAAAGCCAGCGCTTCGTAAACATGTGTGTGCGTCTCGATCGTAATCGGCGGTTTAGCCATAACTTCGCCAACCGATTGCGAAAGGCAGGCCTCGCCTTCTTTCGCCAAGTTATAGATTACGTCTCGCTCCGAAAATATCCCGACTACAGATCCATTCTGTAGAACCGGAACAGCCCCTATCCGCTTGCTTGCCAATAGCGTTACCACGTCTCTCATCGGAGTCGAAACATCGCATGATATGACATCGCCAGAGGCACGGTTTGCGATTATTTGCGCAATTTCCATGACTAACTCTCCTCCAGTCATGCGCAGAATGCCATTTTTGAAAGAAAAATGCGAATCTGGTGTGGGCAAACTCGCTCATTGCATCATGGGCCAATGCTCTCCATCTGGGGGGAATGGCAAGCAAATCACCCCTCGATGATCCCGAAAATGCCCGTCATGCCTGGGATAGATACCGAAGGATCATGAAGATCGTGGCATGTATCGCGGCGCTCGCCGTGGCTGTGTCGCTCGCCATACTGTTTGCACTCAACGGTATGGTTTCGATCCATCTCTATATTGCCGCTGCACTTGGTATCGGGCTTTCTGTGTTGATGGCGGGCGCATTGATGGGTCTGGTCTTTCTCTCCAGCGGGACAGATCATGATGCCGCGGTAGACAATCGCCTTCCCGGCATTGATGAAGATCAGGGGAATGGCGGCTAGCCGTCAGGGCGTAGCCTGAACTCTTCCACCACATTACCGCCGATCAAATGGTTTTGGATGATCTGCTCCAGCACTTCCTCGGTGCAGGAATGATACCAGACCCGATCGGGCCACACGACGGCGATGGGGCCATTGCTGCAGACTTGCAAGCAATCAGCCTTGGTGCGCTGGATCCCGCCGCGCATGCTTCCGTCATCGCTATGCCGCTTTGGCCCGGCCAGTTTCAGTTCATTGAGACGCCGCTTGAGAAACTTCCACGACCTCTCGCCCTGATCGCGTGAGCAGCATTTCTGTTTCTCGCTCATCGCGCAGAGGAAAATCTGCCGATCAACCTCTTCGCCGCCGATCTTGGCAAGCGCCATCTGCGCGGTCTGGAGCGATCTGGAGGAACTCATTCTCTTTTCCGCAATCTGTAAGGGCTGGCCGTTAGTTGCGCTTCCCCGCGATTCGGGCAATCTCAGCCTGGACCATTTTCTCGACCATGCCAGGAAGGTTCTCATCGAGCCATTCAGCCAACATTGGACGGAGCATTTCGCGCACCAGCCCTTCGAGCGAAGTTTCTCCTGAGCGGACAATCTGGGGCTTCGCGCCAGGTTCCGCCAGCATGGCTAGTGCCGCAAAATTTTCCTGCATGCCCGCACGCACTGCGTCGGTGGTGAGCGGCGTATCCTCTTGTTCGGAACCTGCCCCACTTTCGCCTTCAGAGAGTTCCATGTCCGAAAGATCGAGCACGTCCGCCTGGTCGTCGCTGGCCGAATCCGATCGTTCGTTCGCCACGCCATCGCGCGCCATCACCTTCTTGATGGATTCAAGGATTTCTTCGACCGAAGCTTCGTTCTTCTGCGCCATGCGGACCTTCCCACTAAGGATGCAAATGCGCCGTTTCAGGCGGGCTTAATTGCCAGCGTCTCCGGGCGAATCTTGCTGCGCGCTAACTTCGGCATCTGGCGCTTCTATGTCAACGGTCCGCGTCGATGTGGCGATAGGTTCCGGATCGCGCTGCCAATCGAAGACCTTGTCTCGCACTCTGTCGTAGTTGACCTGCGGATCGTAGAGCGGGCCACCTGTGTTGAGGTTGAGGTCGCGTGCCTCGGCCTTGCCCGTGGCGGCCAGTACGCTGAAACCCGCGACGTAAGCATTCCGCCTGGCGGTTACCAACTGCGCCCTTGCGGAAAGCAGCTCTTGCTCCGCGTTGAGGACGTCCAGGATTGTCCGATTGCCGATAGAGTTTTCGGCGCGCACACCCTCAAGGCTCAATTGCGCTGCGGCCACGGCAGCTTCAGAGCTCAAAATTACGGCATTGGCGGCCTGCCAGCTAGAATAGGCAGCGCGTGTTTGCGAAATAACGCTGCGTTCGGTGGCAATCACCTGCTCCATTGCGGCAGTTTCGCGCGCGAAGGCCTGCCTTTGTCGTGCGGCGGGCAAGCCACCCTGGAAGATCGGGATATTGATCTGCAACACGAGGTTGGCCGTGGTTTCGCTTTGCCCGAAATTGGAAGAGATCGGTCCGCCCAAGGTGCCATAATAGTCTGTGTAATCGAGCCCTGCGACCGCGCCCCGCGTCGGCAGGCGGCCCGAACCTGCAACTTCCGAATCATATCCGGCAGCTTCGGCTCTTTCGCGGGCGGCGATCAGGTCCGGATTACTCTCGAGCGCTGTAACGACTGCCTCACCCACAGTATCGGGCAGACCTGGCAATGGCGGTGGCGGGGTGAGCTTGCCCGGGGCCTTGCCCACCAGCTCGATATATGTCTCGCGCGCAGCAATCAGATTGGCACGCGCATTACGCAAATCGCCCTGAGCCACGGCAAGCCGCGATTGCGATTGCGCCACGTCGGTGCGCGTCAATTCGCCGATCTCGAATCGGTCGGAGGTTGCCTGGAGGTTGACAGTCAGCACATCGACCTGGTTGGCCGATAGTTCGACCAGTGCTTCGTTGCGCAACACATCCATATAGGAGGCAACGACCTGACTGAAGATGGCGCTCTCGGTGCCGCGCAAATCTGCTTGGCCGGCGGCCACACGCTCTTTAGCCGCCTTGATCGAATTACGGACTGCGCCGCCGGAATAGACAGGCACCTGCAAATCGGGCCCGATCTGGAAGCGACGCTCTGGCGCAGTGAAGCTGTTTGGCGAACGCTTGACGAATTCAATGTGGTTGGCTGTCGCGGTGATATTGGGTGCGCCCGCCGCTGCCTGAATCGGTACGTCTTCATCGGTTGCGCGCTGTTGCGCCCGAGCACTTTGCAGCGTGGGATTGCTCAAATAGGCATCGATCAGCGCCTGGCGAAGATCGTTAGCCTGCGCAGGCCCAGACGCCAGCAGGGAGCCGAGAAGCAAAATTGCGCCTATCCGCCGCCCCTGTTGGCGACATCCGGCCATATTCAGAAACTCCATTCCTTG
>DMWU01000176.1 GCA_003483125.1 Erythrobacter sp.
GCCTTACATCACCCGCATTGATGGCACGGGTCTCTCCATTATCCAAGCGCAGCATTAGGGAGCCATCTTCCGAAAGACCATCAAACTGGCCTGCTATTGCGCTTCCATCGCTATCATGCACCTTAAGCGGAGTTCCTTGCGGATGGGCTGCCGTGCACCAGCGACGCAATAATGGATCAACGCCATAACTTCGCCAACGCTCCAACTCCGCGCTGAAGCAATCTGCAAGCTCCTCTGCAAATTCGTCGGCCTGTGGAGCCTTCGTCACTTCGGACAGCGCAATTGTCGCTCGGCCTTGAATTTGGGGTGCCTTGGCCAGATTTACGCCCATACCAATCACAATTGCGTTGCCAGCTGTTTCGAGCAGGATCCCGCAGAGCTTCGCGAGATTGAGCAACACATCGTTCGGCCATTTGAGCATCAATTGCGCGGGATCGGGACAAAGAGGCAAGATCGCTTCGTAGACTACAAGGCCGCTTGCAAGAGCTAGGGTGTGGGCAGGCGGATCTCGGTCAGTGTAATGAACCACGGTTGAGCCCATGAAATTGCCTTCGCCGTCGAACCATTCGCGCCTTTGCCTGCCCCGCCCCGCAGTCTGACGACGTGCGACAAGCCAGTCCCCTTCAGCGACGCGCTCGCCCGACTTAATTCGATCTAGAAGGTCCGAATTGGTCGAACCGGTTTCTTCCAGGAACTCGATCAACTGCCAAGGAACAAGGCGCTGGCCGCCTTGGTTGCTAGGTCATTGAGAGAGGGCGTCAGCAGATAGCCGAGGGGTGACACGATGAGCGTCGTCACTGACAGAATTACCCAGTGGCTCGGGCTGCTACGGCCGGTTACAACGCCGACTGGCTCGTCAAAGAACATCACCTTGACGAATTTGATGTAGTAGAACGCGCCGATCACGCTGGCGGCGATGGCAATGGCACCCAAAGCAACCATCCCTGCGTCAACGGCTGCCTGGAAAATCACGAACTTGCCCCAGAAGCCTAGCAGTGGTGGGATACCGGCAAGGCTGAACATCAGCAGAAGCAGGCACCATGCAAGAAGCGGCCGCGTTGTCGATAGGCCGCTGATATCAGCAAATGTCTCATACAAATTGCCATCATCGTCGCGCAGCATCAGCAATGCTACAAAGCTGCCCAGCGACATCGCAACGTAGATAAAGAGATAAATCATCATGGCAGCTGTACCGCTGGTCGTCGCTACCACCAGGCCCAGCAGGATGAAGCCAACATTGTTGATCGAAGAATAGGCAAGCAGGCGTTTTAGGTTTTCCTGCCCAATCGCCCCTAAAGCTCCAATCACAATTGAGAGGAGCGCCGCTACAGTCACAATCTGCTGCCAGGCCAGCGACTGGCTTCCAAACACTTCGAGTGCGACGCGCGCTGTCAAGGCAATCGCAGCGACCTTTGGTGCCGTGGCGAAGAATGTAGTGACCGGAGTCGGTGCGCCCTCGTAAACATCAGGCGTCCACATATGGAATGGCGCTGCCGATATCTTGAATGCCAAACCGGCAAGGACGAAAACGATACCAAATAGCTGGCCAGTGGAAAGATCGCCCTCCAGGGCCACACGGACCGCATCAAAGGATGTGCTGCCGGTAAATCCGTAGAGCAAGCTCATCCCGTAGAGCAGAATACCGCTCGCCAGAGCGCCCAATACGAAATATTTCAGACCCGCTTCTGCCGATCTACGGTCCGTGCGAAGAATCGCTGCAAGCACGTATGCGGCAAGGCTGTTGAGTTCCAGACCGATATAAAGCGTCAGGAAGTCATGCGCTGACACCATTATGCTCATCCCCAACGTGGCAAATACGATCAGCACCGGATATTCCGCGCGCATTGACTTGAGATGGTCGAAGTAGTTCGGTGCGACCATCAGGCAGCCTATGGCAGCTAGGTAGATCAGCGCTTTGGCAAAAGCTGCAAAGGCATCTGCGCGGAACAAATCGCCGAACGCCGCCGTCTCTGGTCCTATCAATCCATCATGCAATGTCGGGGCGAGCATAAGCCCGGCAATGAAGAGCGAGATTGCAGCCAGGCTTGAAATCAGGCGTGCGTGATTATCACCGCCCCATGCAGCCCATAGAACCAGCACCAGACCGGCTGTGCCAAGCACGAGTTCAGGCGCGATAAGCGCGAAGGAAGTTGCGAAATCCATCAGTTCGCTCCCTCACCAGAATCATGCTCGGCGGCAAGCACCTCATTCGCGGCCATCGCACGCGGTTCCCCTAACTCGAGTTTGCTGTCACCTTCAGGTGCGGCGCGGGCGACACGAGCCTCAAGCGCGGCAATGTCAGCCCGCATGGGCGCGAGGAAGCTCTCCGGATAGACGCCCATCCAGAGGACAGCTGCAGCGATCGGTGCCATCATTGCCCATTCGCGTGCGTTAAGGTCTGGCATCGCGGCCGCATCTTCATTCCTTTGAACTCCGAATGCGACACGACGATATAGGTAAAGCATGTAGCCAGCACCAAGGATGATGCCGGTCGTGCAGACCAAGGTTACAAGGGTCGAAACCTGGTAGATCCCTGCAAGAGAGAGAAACTCGCCAACAAAGCCACTCGTGCCCGGCAAGCCGATGCTCGCCATCGTGAATAGCATGAAGAATAGCGCATATTTCGGCATGTTGATCGACAGGCCACCATAGCGGTCAATCTCACGCGTATGCAGCCGGTCATAAATTACGCCAACGCATAGGAACAACGCCCCGGACACGAGCCCGTGGCTCAGCATGACGATCATGGCACCTTCCAGCCCCTGCACGTTGAAGGCGAAGAGGCCCACGGTGACGATCGCCATATGAGCGACGGAAGAATAAGCGATCAGCTTCTTCATATCGTGTTGGACCAGCGCGATGAGCGAAGTGACCACAACGGCGATCATGGACAATGCGAAGATCAACCAAGCGAGCTGGGCAGATGCTTCCGGGAACATCGGCAGGCTGAAGCGGATGAAGCCGTAGCCGCCCATCTTGAGCAATACGCCTGCCAGAATCACAGAACCGGCAGTTGGCGCCTGTACGTGGGCATCCGGCAACCATGTATGCACCGGCCACATCGGCATCTTCACAGCGAAGCTGGCGAAGAATGCCAGCCACAACCAAGTCTGCGCGTCGGCGGCGAAATCATA
>DMWU01000153.1 GCA_003483125.1 Erythrobacter sp.
CGCCCACCCACGTCGCGGCGATCCTGCTATCGCGCTTGATCGCGCTGGCCATGGCCCAGCCGACCGCTTGCGGCGTTTGCGTTGCGAGGTTTCCGCTGATGGAGAAAAAGCTGTGCTCGCGGCTCGAATACATGATGGGAAGTTGCCTGCCCTTCAGCTTGTCACCTTTGTTTGAATAGATCTGATTGATCATCTCAACCAATGGATAGCCACGTACGAGCAACACACCCTGCTGGCGATAGCTGGGGAAGATCATGTCATCGCTGGCCAGCGCCATTGCGGCGGCGACGCTGGTTGCCTCCTCCCCGGTACACTTCATGTAAAAACTGGTTTTGCCCTGGCGCTGGCCACGAAACATCCGCTCATCAAATGCGCGAACCAATGCCATTTTCTTCAGCATCGTACGTAGGGTTTCCGGATCGAGCTTCGGATCCCATGCGCCGTGAGCCTTGTTATCCTCACCCAGGACGCGCACCAGGCCATACGCCAAATCGCGCATATCCTCTGGCCTGCTCGTTTCATCAGGGCGAGATTGTACACCCGCCTCAGGGATATCTAGATGGCTGAAATCCGCCTTGTCGCCCGGACGAAATTTGGGTTCTGGTACGTGCAGTTCCAGCGCAGGTTGGTTGCTCCCGCTAGTCGCCGGCTGTTTTGGCCGATTGGCCATGATGCGCTCTCCCAAATGAAAGAATGCCGCGTAGCAATCTTTTAATTGCGCGTTATTTTATTTCAAAGTCGCGCCTTGGTCAAGGAACGCGCCTCTAGACAGCCACCGGTGCCTTGATAGCGCCCAATGGCTTGTAGTCATGCACCTCAAAATTCTCGATTTTGTAGTCAAATATGCTTGTTGGCTTGCGCAAGATTTCAAGCCGGGGCCTGCCTTGTGGTTGGCGCGAGAGCTGCTCGGTAATCAGATGCTCGTGATTGAGGTAAAGGTGAACGTCGCCGCCCATCCATACGAGCTCGCCAGGTTCCAGATCTGTTTGTTGCGCGATCATGCGCGTCAATAGTGCGGCTGACCAGAGGTTAAATGGAAGTCCTAGCGCTACGTCGCAACTGCGCTGGTAGAGAACGCAATTCAATCGCCCTTCCCCTACATGGAATTGGTAGGTCTTATGGCAAGGTGGCAAAGCCATCTGGTCAAGCTCGGCCACATTCCATCCTTCTATGATATGTCGTCTGCCGCCAGGATTGTTTCGCAGACTCTCGACCACCTCTGCCACCTGGTTGATGCCCGCCCCCTTCTCGTAGAGCCCATCTTTGCGATAGCGATATGTCGGCCAATCCACCCACTGCTTGCCATAGACCGGACCCAAATCGCCCCAACGCTTTGCGAAATCCTCATCATCGGCAATGCGTTGTACAAAGTCATCCAATGCAATCTTGTCGCCGCTTTCCTTCACATATCGGGCATGTGGCCACTCATTCCATATCTTCACCCCTTGGAGGACCAAGGGGCGGATATTGGTGTCGCCAGTGAGGAACCACAGCATCTCGCGCGTTGCGGTTTTCCAATAGACACGCTTGGTCGTGAGAAGAGGCATGGCTCCATTCAACAGGTCGAAACGAAGCATCGCGCCACAAATTGAACGCGTACCTACACCCGTGCGGTCGACACGCTCATTACCCTGCTCCCAGATTTGGCGCATTAGGTCGAGATATTGCTGCTCGGGATGTTCCGTTGAATTGTCCTGATCGAGAATCACAGCGCTGACCATGCCTGATTCCTAGCGCCGCATTTGTCCGCTTGCCACCCCATGCGGGCAAGCTTATATGGCCGCCCTTGCCTCGGTCCACAACTCTTTCGCAGGTCTGTGGGCCATTTCGGTCGGGGAGTAGCTCAGCCTGGTAGAGCACTGTCTTCGGGAGGCAGGGGCCGGAGGTTCGAATCCTCTCTCCCCGACCAATTCCCAGCCCTTTTTGGTAGGCCCTGTGGCTTCTGGTCGATGAAGCCCGACCTCTTTGTCGAACTTTGCTTCCCCGTGCTCGACAGAGAGAATATTGCAGGTCCCAGGATTTCCCCTTGCGAAGATTCCTCTGATGTCCGTATGGCATCTCGCGGGAAAAGAGGAGTCCAACAAAAATGGCAAATGCCCAGGGCGGGTCGAAGCGCGAATTTGAGGTAAAGCCCCTATTCGCGGAACCATACTTTCGCACCAATATCGCGGATGCAATCAGTGCTGATCAGGTGGCCTACATCAAAGACTTGAAGATGCTAGAAAACCAGATGAACCGGATTTCCGAAGAATTGTATCTCTTCGAGCAACCCAAGATGAAGAGTATCAAGGTCGCAGTACAGGAAGCGTTGGATAGTTTCGCTAAAGACGTGATGGGCATCAATCAAAAGCTGGAGGTTACGCAAAGCTGGTCCCTCCTGTGCCCACCCCAAGTTGGCATGCATGGGCACACGCATTCTAATTCAATTATCTCAGGCTCGCTTTACTTTACGGATCTACCGAACCCGCCCGGGAACATGATTTTCGAACGCCACAATCAATATCGGCAAATCGAACTTATTGTAGAAGGCGACAAGACCAATATTTACAATGCGACGCGCAACGCGATTGTGCCGAAAATGGGTGATCTGCTGCTCTTTTCGAGCGCATTGCAGCATTACGTTGAACCTAACAATTCAAACGTCAATCGCCATTCGATTGCGTTCAATACATTCGTACGCGGCAAGATTGGGTCGTTCAGGGATGTAAGCGAGCTGAAACTCTAAACCTGTGAAGAAGGCGGCGCTTTACTCAGGCACCTTGCCGCTGAACCTGGTTTCCGCCAAGCTGCGGCCATGAACATATTTGATCTTTCGGGAAAGGTTGCCGTCGTGACCGGCGGCAATGGTGGGATTGGCCTCGCCATGGCAAGAGGTCTGGTAAAGTCTGGTGCGGATGTAGCGGTCTGGAGCCGTAATGAAGATAAGAATGCCGCCGCCACTGCAGAACTGAACGAACTAGAGGGCGGCTCGGCAAATGCCTTTTCCTGCGATGTTGCGCATGATGAACAAATCGCGGCAGCCATGTCGGCAACGCTGGACCGCTTCGGGAGGGTCGATATCTGTTTTGCTAATGCTGGGATTGGTGGACATGGCAGCCTGAACGAAATGACACCGGAAATCTGGGACGCACCGATGGCTGTGAATGCGCGCGGCACCGCCCTGACCTATCGTTATGTCACCGAACATATGATTGAGCGAGGTGAAGGTGGAAAGCTGATAGCCACTTCGTCCGGTCAATCCATCATGGGGGTTAATCGCAGTTCCGCATATGCCGCATCGAAGGCGGCGATCAACGGATTGACGCGCGGAGCGGCATTTGAGCTCGCCCGCTACAAGATCACCGCCAATGCCCTGTTATTCGGCTTCTACGAGACTGACATGACTGCGGCAGCCGATCCGCGCTTCGCCGAATGGATGACAAAGCGCATTCCTCTTCGCAGGTTCGGCGACCACGAGGGACTTGAAGGGCTTGCCGTTTTCTTCGCCTCCTCCCACAGCGACTACATCACCGGCCAGTGTCTCCCGGTAGATGGCGGGCTTTGTATAAGCTGATGGCCCAATATTCGGTCTTGTTCGTCTGCCTGGGCAATATCTGTCGCTCTCCATTGGCGGAGGCGGCATTTCGCTCTGCGGCTGAAGATTTGGGGATTGATGCCCATGCCGACAGCGCTGGGACTGCGGATTACCACGTAGGTCGACCTCCTGATCAGCGGAGCATTTCGACGGCCGAAGCGCGCGGGATCGACAAATCGCACTATCGTGGACGACAAATCGCAGAGGTGGACTACACTTATTTCACTCATATTTTCGCGCTCGATCATGCCAACCTTAAAGAGATAGAGAGGCGCGCGCCCATAAGAGCGACCGCCAATATTGCGCTCTTGCTTGACGTAATCGAAGGTCGCGAGGGTGAAGCGGTGCCCGATCCGTATTACGGCAGTGATGAAGGCTTCGAACTGGTCTGGAATGAGGTCAACCAGGCAGCACGCGCGATCGCCCTGCAGTTAGGGCGCAGCTAGCCCCCTCTCAGCAATTGAACGCCCCAATCGCGTTCAAAGAGATAAAGCAAGACGCGCGCGGCCTGCCCTCGCTCGCTAGCAAGCCCGCCATCTCGTTCCATCAGAAGGCGGGCATCGGCATGGGCGGCGGGCAATAGCCGCGTAATCTGTTCAAGGCTGGCAATATGGAAAGGAGTGTCTCCAGATTGCCGCGTACCTAGCAATTCGCCTCCTCCGCGCAGTTCGAGATCCTCCTCCGCAATCCTGAAGCCGTCCTGCGTTTCACGCATCAGAGCGAGCCGGCGCCGAGCGGTTTCTGAGAGGTGCTCGCTGCGCAACAACAGGCAAACGGCCTGCTCGCTGCCCCGCCCCACGCGTCCCCGAAGCTGGTGCAATTGCGCAAGGCCGAAATGCTCTGCCTGCTCGATCACAACGAGGGTAGCGTTGGGAACATCAACGCCGACCTCGATCACGGTGGTGGCGACCATCAGTTTCACTTCACCTTTAACAAAACGCTCCATCGCAGCGTCTTTCTCCTCAGGCTTCATTTGCCCGTGGACCAAGACGACACGGTCTCCAAACCGCTCTCTTAGCGCAGCAAAACGATCTTCTGCTGCTGCAAGGTCCAGCTTCTCGTTTTCATGAACCATGGGGCAGACCCAGAATGCCTGCTGGCCTGTTTCGAGATGACGAGAGATGCCGTCCACGATTTCACCCATTCGCTCCATCGACATGACCCTGGTGATAATCGGCTTTCGCCCAGGCGGCATTTCATCCAGCCGGCTGACATCCATTTCGCCATACTGCGCCAGGCTCAGTGTGCGTGGGATAGGCGTCGCGGTCATAGCCAAGGTATGCGGCGTTTGCCTACCTTTGCCAGCTAGCCTTAGCCGCTGCTCAACCCCAAAACGGTGCTGCTCATCGATTACGACCAGCCCAAGATCTCTATAGTTCACACTTTCCTGGAAGATCGCATGGGTGCCAATGAGAATATCGATCGAGCCATCCATCAGCCCCATCAAGATGCTTTCGCGTGCCTTGCCCTTGTCGCGGCCCGTTAGAATTGCGACTTCAACCCCCGTTGGAGCAGCCATGCTGCGTATCGTTTCGTAATGTTGCCTGGCCAGGATTTCTGTCGGCGCAAGCAAGGCGGCCTGCTTTCCCGCTTCGTTTGCAATGAGCATGGCCTCTAGCGCAACCACAGTCTTACCTGCGCCGACATCGCCTTGGAGTAAGCGAAGCATAGGCGCCTCTTGCACAAGGTCGCCCTCAATCTCTGCGATAGACCGCTTCTGCGCACCTGTGAGCGGGAATGGAAGCTCCAGCTTGGCGCGGATCTGACCATCTCCTTTCAAGGGCTGGCCACGCCTGCTGCGATTATCCGCCCTAACCAGCATCAGCGCCAGCGAATTGGCGAGCAATTCATCATAGGCAAGCCTGTCACGCGCTCGCGCATGTTCTGACTTGTGCGACAGATGCAGCGCATCGTGCCAATCGGGCCATTCCTCCTTATCCAGTTGTGATTGCTCGATCCATTCGGGCAGTTCTGGCAGCCGGGCCAATGCCTGCTCAATCAGTCCGGAAATACGGGGCTGCGTAAGGCCCTCTGAAAGCGGATAGACGGGCTCAGTCAGTTGCGCGAGGGAAGCCGAGCTCTCCTTCTCGATATGGTCGGGGTGAACGATCTGGAGCATGTCCCCAAATCGGTCGAGCTTGCCGGCAACCCAACGCTTTTCACCCACCGGCAGCTGCTTCTTTGCTGTGTAAGAGGCACGACCAAAAAAGGTAAGCGCGCAGATGTTACCAATGCTGTCCTGCGCCAGCACTCGATACGGCCCCCGATTGTTGCGCGGAGCCCTATGTTCCGTCGGCGTAAGCGCAAGCACGATCTGCTCACCCTCGCTGGTCTTATCGAGTGATTCCACCGCGCGACGCGTCACAAAGCGATCTGGCAAGTGGTAAGCAATATCCCGCAATCGGATGAGACCCAGCTTTTCAAGTGGCCGGCGCAGTTTGGGCCCTACGCCATCAAGCGTATCTGTCTCAGCAAACAAAGGGTTGAGTATATCGGGCCGCATATCTTCAGCTTACCCACTTTCATGCGCGGTGCGAAGCCACGGCAAGTGCTTGCCAGTGGACGATTGTGTGCAAGCTGCATCTGCTTCCACGAACCAGCTAGATAATATTCCTTGAACCGGGTCGGATGATAAGACACAGGGGGTACCAGTTCCTGCAATTGTTGCCCTTTTCATATGCCTGAAGCACTGACATTCGAAGCCCGCATTGCCCGCGCAAAGTTCCGTAGCTGGCATCGCGGCACGCGTGAGGCAGATTATCTGATGGGCTGATTCTTCGATCGCTATTACTCCAAATGGAACGAGATTGAACTGGGCAGGTTTGAGCGTCTGCTGGATCGCGACGATGTCGACGTCATGGCTTGGGCGATGGGCACGGCACCTGTGCCCGAGGAATTTGAAGGCGCGCAGATGGAACTGATGAAGCGACTGGACTACGTCGACATCTAGCTCGCACGATTTCATCGTTCGACACACGACACTCTAATCGTTACTGGGACTACGACTCCAAAAGCACCCGTTCGTTTCATACGAATGGGCGCATGCCTGTGCCTCAAACGGATTGAAATGCCTGATCTTTCGCGTCTCCTGACCGCTGAAAAACCCTTAACCCTCTCCTCAGTCGCTCGAGGTGCGCAGCCACTCGTGCTGGCCGACATAGCGCGCGCTTCAAAGGGACGAGCAGTGTTTATTGGCCCCGACGAAGCTGCAATGCGCAACATAAGCGAGGCTGCGCAATACTTCGCTCCAGAGCTCGAAGTCATCGAATTCCCTTCATGGGATTGCTTGCCCTATGACCGCTCAAGCCCAGCACTCTCGGTGAGCGCCAGGCGACTTGCAGCGTTGAATCGGCTGCAAAACAGCAGCGCCGGCTCACAATTGCTAGTCACTACCATCAACGCCGTACTCCAACGCGCACTCAGTCCGTTTCGCATCCGTGAGAGCGTGCGCGAATTCAAACCGGGATATGAGATTGGGCATGAGAGCCTTGCCGCGCTCCTGCAGCGGCAGGGCTACACGCGCAGCGATACAGTGGTCGACCATGGCGAGTTTGCCATGCGCGGGTCGATCGTCGACATTTTTCCTTCCGGGCTTGAGCATGGATTGCGGCTCGATTTCTTCGGTGACGAGCTAGAAAGCCTGCGAATCTTCGATCCGACAACGCAGATGACGATAGGCACGCTGGATTCGCACCTATTGTTGCCGGCAAGCGAGGCTCTGATCGACGATGAGTCAATCAAGCTCTTCCGTGGCCGTTACCGCGAGCTTTTCGGAGCAACGGCAACCCAAGACCCGCTTTATGAAGCCATAAGCGATGGTCGCCGCATGGCGGGAATGGAGCATTGGCTGCCATTGTTTGAAGAGCGGATGGTGACCCTGTTCGATCATCTTGGCGAAGATGATTTGCTAGTCATCGATGGCGGCGCGACAGGGGCCGCGGAAGAGCGTTTCAGGGATATTGCCGATTACCATCAAGCGCGCCTTAAGGCCGCTGGCCAGGCGGCGGGCAACTATCGTCCCCTCACAACCGACACGCTGTATCTCGCTGCAGATGAATTCAATGAGAGGTTGGAGAGGCACCGAGTCCATAAAACGGTGATCTTTGCTGAGCCGGAAAGCGATAGCGTGCTCGATTTCGGCATTTCCTCGGCCCGCGATTTCGCGCCTGAACGTGCACGTGGTGACAATATTTATGAAACTGCCGCGTCCCATCTCAAACAATTGGGCAAGGCAGGCAAACGCCCCATTATTGCCGCCTATTCCAATGGAAGCCGCGCTCGCATCGCCTCTATCCTGACCGAAGCTGGAACAAAGACGGTTCTGGCGGATAGCTGGCAAGAGGCGCTCGGCTTTTCTGCCAAGGGCCAGCCGGTTGCGACCGTGCTGCCGCTCGATAGCGGATTCGCCAATGACGAGCTGGAACTACTAACCGAGCAGGATGTGCTGGGTGACAGGCTCGTCCGCCGTAAGAAAAAGCGAAATGATGCAGACGCGTTCCTCGCCGAACTACAGGCTCTCGGGCGAGGTGATCTGGTCGTCCATGTCGAACATGGTATCGGCAAATATCTGGGGCTGGAGCCGGTTCCGGTTGGTAAGAGCCAGCACGATTGCGTGATGCTGGAGTATAAAGGCGGCGACAAGCTCTACATCCCGGTTGAAAATATCGACGTGCTCAGCCGCTACGGGTCATCTGAAGATACCGTCATGCTAGACCGTTTGGGTGGAGAAGCGTGGCAGAAGCGTCGCGCAAGACTCCGCGAACGTATTCGCGAGATCGCCGGTGAATTGATGGAAGTCGCGGCGCAGCGCGCATTGCGCAAAGCTCCCGTGTTGCAAGCCGAGGGCAGCGGTTTTGATCAGTTCGTCGAGAAGTTTCCATGGCAGGAAACCGATGACCAGGAAGCTGCGATAACAGACGTTCTACGCGATCTTGAAAGCGGCCGACCTATGGATCGCCTGGTATGTGGCGACGTGGGCTTCGGTAAGACCGAGGTGGCCTTGCGCGCCGCTTTCATTGCGGCCATGGGCGGGCAGCAAGTGGCGCTCGTCGCCCCAACCACCCTGCTCGCGCGGCAGCACTACACCAACTTTGTCGAGCGAT
>DMWU01000304.1 GCA_003483125.1 Erythrobacter sp.
GCATCAACCTTGAATCCACTTTCCGCCTGATGCGCGCCTCTGCTCGTCCAATGATGAAGGGCCGCTTTGGTCGGATCATCTCTATCACAAGCGTAGTGGGCGCAACGGGGAATCCCGGCCAGATGAACTATGCAGCCGCTAAAGCGGGCATTGTCGGTATGTCCAAGAGCCTGGCGCAGGAAGTCGCTAGCCGCGGAATCACGGTTAACTGTATTGCACCGGGTTTCATTCGTACTGCTATGACTGATCAGTTGCCCGATGCACAGAAAGAGGCGCTTAATGCTCGCATTCCAGCGGGTCGGATGGGCGAGGGTGATGATATTGGGGCAGCTGTGGCCTATCTCGCCAGTCGCGAGGCAGGCTATATCACCGGTGCGACATTGCATGTGAATGGCGGTATGGCGATGCTATGACGCCTACTTGGCGGATTTGCCTCATTTATCCCCAAGGAATCCGGCTCAAAGACGGTGCAAACTTGCCGCTTTTGCCCCTTTCGCTAAGGTCTGAGACCCAATTTCAGGCGTTTTGCGGGTGAGTCCTTTTGGCCTTGCCCCAGACGCGCAAGAAGGACCGAGTAAGAGAGCATGAAGGCTACAATCGAACGCGCGACCCTGCTGCGCTGTTTGTCTCACGTCCAATCCGTGGTGGAACGGCGTAACACGATTCCCATCCTTTCCAATGTTTTGATCGATGCGGGCGAGGGGGGCTCGCTCAAGGTCATGGCAACCGACCTGGATTTGCAGGTGGTTGAGAATATGGATGCGGCCTCGGTCGAGACGCCGGGTGCGATCACTGTTTCCGCGCACCTTTTGTTCGATATTGCGCGCAAACTGCCGGAGGGTAGCCAGGTTAGTCTAGAAACGGCTGACAATCGCATGGATATCAAAGCGGGGCGTAGCCGCTTCAAGCTCCCAACCTTGCCGCGCGACGATTTCCCCGTAATCGTAGAGGGCGATCTTCCGACCAGTTTTGAGCTGCCGGCAAAGACTTTGGCGGAGATGATTGACCGCACGCGATTTGCGATTTCTACTGAGGAAACACGCTATTACCTTAACGGTATTTTCCTGCATGTGACCGATGATGACCAGCCAGTGCTCAAGGCTGCGGCTACTGATGGGCATCGTTTGGCGCGCTTCACTCTGGCGCGGCCCGAAGGTGCGGAAGGCATGCCCGACGTGATTGTACCGCGCAAAGCAGTTGCCGAAGTGCGAAAGCTTTTGGACGAGGCTTTGGATGGTAATGTTCACATCCACCTTTCAGCTAGCAAGATCCGCTTTACGCTGGGCGGTGAAGGTGGGGTTGTACTGACCAGCAAGCTGATCGACGGGACATTCCCTGACTATAATCGCGTCATCCCGACCGGGAATGACAAGCTTCTCAAGCTCGACCCGAAGAGTTTCTTCGAAGGTGTCGACCGCGTGGCGACAATTGCTACCGAAAAGACTCGAGCGGTTAAGATGGGGCTCGATCACGACAAGGTTACATTGTCTGTTACTTCGCCTGACAACGGAACGGCAGCAGAGGAAATCGCTGCAGATTATAGTTCGGATTCGTTCGAAATTGGTTTCAATGCCAATTACTTGAAAGACATTCTTAGTCAGATAGATAGTGATAAGGTAGAGTTGCATCTTGCTGATGCAGGCGCACCTACGCTCATCAGGCAAGACGAAAAATCACCCTCTCTCTATGTGCTTATGCCAATGAGGGTCTGATTCATGATCAGGTTCGGTATTGCTGCAGCGCTGGCGATTTCTGCCATTCCTGCACTGGCCCAAGATTCGCCTGCGGTGCCACAGCAGCAAGAGGAATGGACGCCTGAAGACGACCTCATGTGCGCAATGTTCCTTTCAGGAGTGATCGGAGCAATGGGCGAGAATACCGACCAGAGTCTGCAGCAAGGATTGGCTTCGGGCGTCGCCTACTTTGTTGGGCGCTGGGAAGTTGCTCGTGGCGGGGATTTGACAGAGGCGATGGTTGCACTTTTCCCTGCTGTCAAAAGCAGCGATATTTCTGTCCTTGGAACGGATTGCGGGGGTAGAATGGCGGTTATGGGTCAGAGCTTGCAAGTTGCAGGTGCCGCTGTTGGTGAATTAGAAGCCGACGATGAGGCAGATCAAGAATCTGAATGACAGCCGAAGTCCGGATATTCGGCACGGTAATATCGACTTATACGCGCATTATTGAAATTACCGCTGAGGAAGTGGGCCTTTCGCACGAGGTGACCGCAACCGCTGCACGTTCTCCGCAAAACCACAACCCATTTGGCAAGGTGCCGGTGGTCGAAGTTGACGGCTTGGAACTCTATGAGAGCGTAAGCGTCACCCAATATCCCGACAACGCGCACAATGCAGGGACACTACAGCCTAATGATCCAGCAGCACGCGCGGTGATGGATCGCTGGATCGCGGTAGGAAACAACTATCTGTTTCCCTTGTTCGAGCATGGCTTGATCATGCCTTGGATTATGCATCGCCATGCGGGAATGCCGCTTGATGAAGAAAATATAGCGCGTGCGCTGCCCAATATTTCCCGTGCATTGGCTTTCTGTGACGCCGAAATCACCAAGGATGGCGCCTGGACCATTGGTGCCTTCGACCTCGCCGACATCTTTCTTTATTGCATCTTGCGAGGGGTGCAGCTGACGCCGCAGGGGAGCGTTGGCATTTCGCAATGCCCGCAACTTTCCGCCTGGATGGCGGTGACCGAACAACGCCCCTCTACTCAGGCGACACGGTGGGAAAGCGAGCCGTAATCGGATAGGCACGGGTTTCAAAGGGAGACCCAATGATGATTCGCCAAGTCCACGTTCGCAAGACTGAGCTAACCGATGCAAGCTTCGCCGAATTGGCTGAAGGTGATCTGGCTGAAGGTGCGGTTCGACTCCAGATTGAAAGCTTCTCTGTTACTGCAAACAACATCACATATGCAGTAGTGGGCGACGGCTTTGGTTATTGGAATTTCTTCCCGGCTCCAGATGGATTGGGGATCGTTCCAATGTGGGGCCACGCCAAGGTGATCGAAAGCAAGTGCCCCGATATTGCCGTGGGTGAGCGCGTCTATGGCTATCTGCCTATGGCGACGCATCTGGACGTGGCTCCTGGCAGTATATCGGCCTCCGGGTTTGTTGATATGACTGATTACCGCCAGCCGATGAGCCCGATTTACAATCAGTATTCGCGTCTCGATGCGGATCCCGAGCATGACCCGTCACGCGAGAATGAGCGCATGATTTTCGGCCCTCTCTTCAAAACCGGTTTCCTGATCGAATATTTCATGCGCGGAGAGAGCTGGTTCGGTGCTGATCGTGTAATCCTCACTAGCGCTT
This sequence comes from Erythrobacter sp., assembly GCA_003483125.1. GTDB lineage: Bacteria > Pseudomonadota > Alphaproteobacteria > Sphingomonadales > Sphingomonadaceae > Erythrobacter. Next base: position 3,326 of record DMWU01000304.1, read on the forward strand.
CTTCTAAGACAGCATTGGGTCTTGGGGCAGTCGCAAAGCAACATTCGCCTGAAGTGAAGCGTATTGGACTTACTTCGACTGGGAATGTCGATTTTGTAGAATGCACCGGCCTATATGACGAGGTGTTGTCCTATGAAGATGTAGGCTCGTTGACATCGTCGCCAAGTGTAACGGTGGATTTCGCAGGTAACGCGCGCTTGCTAGGCAAACTTCACAACCATCTTGCCGATAATCTCAAATATTCCTGTCTTGTCGGCGCAACGCATATTGAGGAGCGAGGGGATGGGTTGGGTGCTGGCCATGAACTGCCTGGACCGACCCCGACCTTGTTCTTCGCGCCTGATCATGCGGTCGCGCTTTTCAAGGAAGAGGGCCCGCAAGCAGCGGGCCAGCAGATTGCGGAAAGCTGGCACTATTTTCTGGCTGCAGTTGGCGACACGGTCGAAATCGAGCGCAAGCAGGGCATTGAAGCTGCGCGCGAAGTCTACCTTGAAATGGTGCAGGGCAAGGTCGACCCTACTAAGGGTATCGTAATCGAATTTGCTAGCTAGGCCTAATTTCGGGCGGTTATTCCGCAGCCTCTGCCAACTCGGCACGTTGCGGGCCGCGGATTAAGCCGCCCGGCGCCTGTCCGGTCCATTTGCCATCACGGAATGTGACCTTGCCGCTCTTGATGGTCGCAACATAGCCATCCGCTTTTTGCAGCAAGCGCTTGCCTTTTGCGGGTAAGTCAAAGGCGAGCCATGGCTTGCCTAGCTTCAGGCGCTCCATATCAATCACATTGATGTCCGCCAGATACCCAGGTGCAATCACTCCGCGATCGTCGAGGCCATAGAGACGAGCTGTGTCGCTGCACTGGCGCTTGATCGCATTCTCAAGGCTAATCGTTCCCCTTGCGCGGTCGCGCACCCAATGCTGCAGCATGAAAGTTGTGGCGGCGGCGTCACAAATCGTACCGCAATGGGCGCCTCCGTCAGAAAGTGAATTCACGCAGTCATCGGAGTTCAGTGCCGGCTCGAGAAAATCGAGGTTGCCATTGGCATAGTTGAGCAGGGGAAAGTAAATCATACCGGCCCCACCGTCGCGCATCATAAAGTCGTAAGCGTACTCCTCTGGGCTAACGCCCGCGTCGCCAGCACAGCGCTCGATTGACTGTTCCGCGGTCGGTTCGTAGTCAAAGCCCGGGCGCATTTCGTATTGCATCGAGAACGCGCTTTCCATCAGGTCGGCGATCAATTGCAGATCACTGCCGGTAGGTTCACCACGCTCACTCAGCAATTGAGCGCGAAAGGCAGGATCACACAGGTGTCGCCACTTTTCTTCCCAAGGCTTTTCAGCAATCGCCTTCCAGCTCGCACGCTGCGAAAAAGGATGAAACGTCGCTTGCCAGCCAAGAATTAAACCTGTCCCCCGCATGGAGATCTGCGCCACAATTCTGGCACCTTTGGCATTCTGTTCGCGCATCTGACTCAGTTGCTCAACAAATGGCACTCCCTTGATGGGTGACTCCAGCGCGGTAAAGGTGACCGGCGCACCGGTCTCTCGACTCAGGTCTCCCATCCATTCAAATTCATGCCATTCCGGAAGCAGATCACTTGCCATCTCGAATACCCCGTGGCCCGCACGCTTGAGCGCCCGACCTATGCCAAGGAGCTCATCCTTGCTCGCGGTCGTTCCCGGCACCAACTCGCCATCGATAGACTTGTGGAGAACAGTGCGGGAAGTCGAAAACCCCAGTGCGCCGGCTTTGAGACCCTCTTCAACAATCACCGACATCCGAGCGATTTCGGTTTCGGTAGGTATCTCGTTGGCAGCGCCGCGCTCCCCCATCACGTAAGCACGCACAGCGCCGTGGGGCACCTGCGTGGCGACATCGATCGTGCGATCCAATTTTTCCAGCGCATCCAGATATTCGGGGAATGACTCCCAATCCCAGGTCATACCCTCTGTCAGCGCGCTACCCGGAATATCTTCCACGCCTTCCATCAAACCAACCAACCACTCGCGTCGATCTGGCGCAGCGGGCGCGAAACCGACGCCACAATTTCCCATCACAACCGTCGTAACCCCATGCCATGACGAGGGCGCCATCTCGGGATCCCAGGTAGCCTGCCCATCGTAGTGGGTATGAATGTCGACAAACCCCGGAATCACCACGCGGTCCGTGGCGTCGATCTCCTCAAGAGCCGCTTCCGTCAGCGCTCCAACAGCCACAATTCGATCACCGACAATGCCGATATCCATGCGCTGGCCCGGCGCCCCGGTGCCATCAACCACAAACCCGCCAGAAATTTTCAGGTCATAAATCATGCGTCACTCTCCCCTTCCCTCGCGCCCGGCGCCATCTATACAAATAGCGCACTAACCCGGTGCTTCTCCGCTCAATTCTCTCAGCAGTGTATCGAGCTCCTCAAGCAGCTGCTCAAGCGAATCCAAGTTGAGCAGTCCGTGCTTGATCGATTCGTCCAGCGGCAGTAGCTGACCCAGCAGATAAGCTACAGTCCACGCATCCTTGAGATCTACAGACAGGCCCAAGCGCTTGACCTGCGGGTGCCATAGCAGGCTTTCCAGCACCTCGGCGAGACCGCTGTAATGATCAGGCAAAGGGGTGGACTCCGGTGGAACATCCAGCGATACCTCAGCCTTGATGAGGCCATCGGCCTCTCTCCAGACCGACTCAACAGCGAATCGCTGTCGACCCTCTATGGTGATACCCAATAAGCCATTAGGCAGCTGGTCCCAATCGACAATCGACGCATACGTCCCCACATCGCTAATATTGGGCACGTCGAGAGATCCCCCCGACACCTCGGAACCCTGCTTAAGCCAGACCACACCAAAACCCGCGTTTTCCCGCATGCACCGCGCCACCAGGTCGAGATATCGCTGCTCAAATATTTGCAGCGGCATTCGCGCCCGCGGCATCAACACCGATGACAGTGGGAATAACGCAATCTCGGTCAGCACGTGGGAGCGGTCCGCACTTCAAGCGTTTGCAACAAATGAAGCGCCTCCTCTCGAGTCTGGCCGCAAACCATCACATCGGGCTGAAAATTGGCGCAAACGGCTGGCCGACGGAGGTCATTGAACAGCGCGCACGCCGCTTAAACAGTTAAATGTACGCAGGCCATACCCGCAGGCTTGCCCCGTGGCATACCCCAAAACGGCTGCGAAATGGAGGGCGCTACGCAGCAAGCTCCACAGTTTGAGCGACACTGCATCGCTAGCGCCCGGTTCCGAAGGGCCGAAAAATGAGAATCAACTGGGGCAGAAGCAACAGCGCACCGGCGACAGCGGCAATCATCGCGACCACCGTCAGAACCCCAAAATACAAGCTGGGCGTGAAGTTTGACAGGGTCAACATGGCGAACCCTACGACAACCGTCAACGTCGTGTAATACATTGCGCGACCAATGCTGCCATGACTGCGAAACATCGCGGCCTGATAATCCTGATCGATCGCCACCTCATCTCTGAATCGATGCAGGTAGTGAATACAGTCGTCCACACCGATGCCGACCACAATTGCCGCAATGGTGATAGTCATAATATCCAGCGGAATCCCCGCCAACCCCATGAGCCCGAGCACCAAAGCGGCCGCCAGGATATTAGGTGCCAACGCCAACAATGCGATGGACAGGGAGCGAAAAAGCGCCCAGAACATTAAACCAATCGCAATAAACACTGCGCCAAGAGTCATGATCTGAGACTGGAAAAGGCTTTGTAGCACGTTGTTGTACAAAACCAGTAGCGAGGTAAAGCGAAGTCGGCTGTCCTCGATGCCTGTCTCGGCGAGAATCTGCTCGCGCAATTCCCTCAGGTAGGCGTCACGCCGTAAGGATTCGCTTGTCTCCATGACCCTCACGCTGATGCGCACTTCCTCACTCTCGGGGGAATAGAAGGGGCTTATCAGCACGCGGTTGACGTCCTCAGGCAAACTATTCTCGATCAGCGCCAGCTCAACGCCTCCGAGCCGACCGCCATAAAGCCCGTCCATCACTTCAAAAGCGGTGGACAAAGACAGGACTTTGCCGGACTCCGGTCTGGCCTCGATAATCCCGTGGACGTCGTCAATAAGCTGTCGTCCGGGCACCGTAAACCAATACCCGGCGGTGGCAGTGTCCTCGCTGTCAAAACTGAAATCGATGCCGAAACCATCATCCATAAATTCATCATCGCCATCCCAGCCCCCATCCATCTCGGCTTCCGTCGTCGCGGCAGCCGCAGACTCAGTCTCCGGCGGGGCCACTTTAATCCTGAGGCGAGGAAAACAGGCCGCCACGCGCGCACGCAGTAAACACTAGCACTCGTGAAC
>DMWU01000309.1 GCA_003483125.1 Erythrobacter sp.
TCCTGGTTGAAAAGCATGATGCAGTTACGCTGATCACGCTCAATCGGCCCAAAGCGCTGAATGCGCTCAACTCGCAGGTATTGGCAGAACTGATCGATGCTTTTGCCGCATACCAGGTTGACGATGGCCAGCTTTGCGCCGTTTTGACGGGTTCGGGCGACAAGGCATTTGCCGCAGGTGCAGACATCAAGGAAATGGCCGACAAGGCAGCGGCCGATTTCTATCTCGACGATTTCTTTGCTCCATGGACCAGCGAGATCGTGAAAAAGACACGCAAGCCATGGATTGCGGCGGTCAATGGTTTTGCCCTTGGCGGCGGGTGCGAACTGGCCATGATGGCTGACTTCATCATCGCGTCCGAGAATGCGAAATTCGGCCAGCCCGAAATCAAGCTGGGCGTGGCCCCGGGAATGGGTGGCTCGCAGCGGCTTACCCGCGCAATCGGCAAGTCAAAGAGCATGGAGATGTGCCTGACAGGCCGGATGATGGGCGCAGAAGAGGCGGAGCGTAGCAACCTCGTCGCACGCGTCGTGCCGCATGAGGATTTGGTATCAGACGCGCTGAAAACCGCCGCGACGATTGCCGGCATGCCACCCATGGCGACCATCGCGAATAAGGAAATGGTCAATTCGGCATTTGAAGTTTCGCTCGATCAGGGGCTGATCATGGAACGCCGCATCTTCCAGATCCTGACCGCGAGTGAGGACAAGAAGGAAGGCATGGAAGCCTTTATCGAGAAGCGCGAAGGCCGGTGGAAGGGACGCTAAGATGAAAATCGCATTTATCGGCCTTGGCAATATGGGCAGCGGAATGGCCGCGAACCTCGTGAAGGCGGGCCATGAAGTAAACGCATTTGACCTGTCCGAAGCGGCAACCGCAGCGGCTAGGGACAATGGTTGCGCAACTTTCGCCAGCGCGGCTGAGGCATGCGAGGGCGTAGACGCGGTGGTATCAATGCTGCCCAATGGAGCGATCGTGAAGTATGTCTACACGGCAGATGTAATCGGCAAGGCACCCGCGGGCGTAATCCTGCTCGATTGCTCGACTATCGACGTTGCCACCGCACGCGAAGTGATCGCAGAGGCAGAGGGCGCCGGATATGAGATGGTCGATGCACCCGTTTCAGGCGGGATCGCGGCAGCAGATGCAGGCACTCTCACCTTCATGGTAGGCGGCACCGAAAGTGCGTTCAATCGCGCTAAGCCGGTCCTGGAGGCAATGGGCAAGGCCGTGATCCATGCGGGCGATGCGGGCAATGGCCAGGCAGTCAAGATCTGCAACAACATGCTGCTGGCCATTCATATGATTGGAACTGCCGAGGCATTTGCCATGGCGCAAAAGCTTGGGCTCGACCCGCAGACCTTCTTCGACATTTCTTCGGTCTCGTCAGGACAAAACTGGTCAATGTCTAACTATTGCCCCGTACCCGGCGTGGGCCCGCAAAGCCCCAGCGACAATGATTACCAGGGCGGTTTTGCCTCTGCACTGATGCTCAAGGACCTGACCCTTGCGATGGATGCAGCCGAAACCTCAGGCAGTAACACCCCGCTCGGCAAGCATGCGCAGGAGCTTTACAAGGCTTTCGCCCAGGAAAACGGCGAACTCGATTTCTCGGCGATCATCAAGACGCTCTGATTTCGTCCAGCACCCGCGCCAGCCATTGGCGCGGGGCCTTGCGCCTGCCAATATCGGCAACGAATTCCTGTCCGCGCGCAACACTCCTGAGCTTGCCGCCTCGGATCCAGCGATCGGCGCGGTCATGATAGGTCAGCCCGCCACGCTTCAGCCAATCGGGGCGCTTCCACATTGATGGCGGACCTCCCTCCACCGTCAAGCGCAACGCGTCAGAGGCGCGCCGCGCTAAGATACCGGGCCCGGAATAAATGCAATCGTTCTTTCCATGCATGCCCAGCGCGTGGGGATGGCCAAGCTGGGCAAGCGCGGGCGGCACGCCTGCGGCCAGCTCTGCAATCTCGGCGATTTCGAGATAGCCGAAGATGCGATGATGCGGCTCACCTATCTCCTCTTCGCCGAATAGGCCAAAGAACAAGAAGACGTCCCCTATCCCCACGCCTTGCCGCTGCAAATGCGTTTGCGCCGCGCTGCATTGGCCAAAATGGCACTTGTCGCCCGCAACAAACATCGGATCGTGGTGACAGAGATCGTCGGCACCCATCTTGCCACGACTCGCGCGGCTGGCATGCTCGCCCAGTCCCAGATCGCCATAGCTTGTCCGCGAATAGCCTCCGCTGGGGATGGGCAAAGAAAGAGGGCGCCCGCCAACAACAGGCGACGGCCCGCCGCCCGCAGCGCTATCAAACCCCTTGCGACTGAATATTATCCTCATGTCCCAGCGGGGGATGCCCGCGAGAGTGTGTTATGACAAGCCTTGCGAAAATCAGGCATAGTTCTAGTTAGACTTGCGATGAAAGTTACCGCATTAATCATGGCCGGAAAGCGTTCCGGCGTTTTGGACCCGCTGGCAAAGCGCGCGGGCGTTGCGCAAAAGTGTGTTGTCCCCGTACGTGGCAAGCCCATGATCCAGCGCGTGGTTGAGGCAGTCGCGGCGTGCGACAGGATTGGCGCCATCCATATCGTCGCTCATGAGCCTGACGAAATCGCCGAAATCCCGATTGTCCAGACCCTGCAGCGCGAGGGACGGCTGCATTTCAGGCCCGGTGCATTCAACCTGGTGGACAGCGTCATTGCAGGCGCTGAAGGTGCGGACTTCCCGCTTATGATCACCACTGCGGATAATTGCCTCGTCACTTCAGAAGGCTATGCCGAGTTTGTCGACAAGGCGCTGGCCAACGAAGCAGCAGCTGCTGCTGCACTAGCTCGCAAGGAAGATGTGATCGCGGCAGACCCACGCGGCCAGAAGAAGTTCTATGAATTTACCGATGGCGGCTATTCGAATTGCAACACCTATTGGATTGGCAATGAAGGCGCGCTGAGCGCAGCGGAAATCATGCGCAATGGCGGCCAGTTCGTTAAATTCCCAAGCCGCATTGCCAAGGCATTCGGCCTGATGAACCTCATCAGGTTCTATTTCGGCTGGGGCGATAAGGAAAAGTTGTTCAGGCAGGTCTCGCGCCGGTTCGGATATAAGCTGGTGCCTATTGTCATGTCGAGCGGCGAATACGCAATCGATGTCGACGATGAGCGCACATTCCAAGTGACCGAAAAACTGCTCGCCAAGCGGGAAGCAGGGGCCGGTTAGGCCTGACGCATATGCGGCGGCTCATGCAAAATATCGGCTGGCTCCTCGGCGGCAGGGGCTTTAATGCGGTGATGAGCCTCGTCTACCTGGCGCTCGCCACGCGCACATTAGGCCTCGATGGATTCGGCCATTTCGCCATCATTGTCGCATTGGGCCAGACTGTAACTGGCCTTGCCAATTTCCAGACTTGGCAGTTTGTCGTGCGCTGGGGTGCGGGTGAAGATGGACCGGGCGAGGCGACGGGATTTGCAATCGCACTCGATATATTTTCCGTCGCAATGGGTACAGTGCTTGCTGCCGTTCTGGTCGCAACCGCCCAGCTCTGGCTGCCCCTTCCCGACGAGCTTCTGCCCATAACCTTCGCATTCTGTATTATTTCACTGCTTGCGATCCGAACCACACCCACGGGCCTGCTTCGTCTGCGATTCAAATATGGCAAGGCCACCGCTGCAGAAGCAGTGCAGCCTGCAATCAGGGCGGCCGGCGCGATCCTTGCCTGGCTTTTGATGCCGACAGTAATCGGATTTGTCCTCGCATGGGCCGCAGCCGAGTTGGCGGTCGCCGTGACGCTGTGGATTGTCGCCGCGCGGCAAGAGAAGATTGACCTTTCGCAGATCAGCTTGCGCCGTATTCCGCGCGATCATTCGGATGCCTGGCGCTTTGTCTGGTCGACCAATCTCACAGGCAGTCTCACAATTGCGGGCAAGCAAGTGATGATCCTGCTGGTCGGGTCAATTGGTGGTGAAGCGCTGGCTGGCGGATTCCGCGTGGCGAGCCAATTGGGCCAGGCATTGGTGCAATTGGCACAGACCGTTTCCAAGGCGATCTATCCCGAGCTTGTACACGCCAAGGACGAGGCGCTCGCCATGGCCCGCCGGATGGCGAATATCGCACTGATCGGCGGCATCATGGCAGTGCTGGTTGCACTGTTTGCAGGTCGTTGGGGGCTGGAGCTGATCGCCGGTGACGAATTTAGGGGCTTCTACTGGGCGATGGTGATCCTCGCGATTGCAGGTGCAGCCGAACTGGTAGGAGCAAGCTTGGAATCGCTGCTCGTTTCCGCAGGCAAGGCGCATACCGCATTTGCCGTCCGCGCGGATCCAACGGTGCTCGCTCTCATCTTGCTGGAAGTCGCAATTGACTGGAACGGTGCGAAGGGCGCTGCTTTCGCGGTGCTGGGGTCAAGCGCGCTGGCGGTGATCGGCTTCTATGTCGCCATGCTCAACCTGCAACAAATCCAGATTACGGTCGCACCCAGGAAGGCTGACGATCCACCGCAGCCAGCATCCTAACGGACGCCCATCATCTCGCCTGCCTGTTTCAGTTGCGATTCAGCGGCAGGGTTGGCGACAATCGCATCGGCGAGTGCCTGGCTAGCCTTGTCGGGTTCGCCCAATGTCATCCGGCTGCGCATCAGCATGACCCAGCCATCGATATTCGTCGGATCCCCTTCAAGTCGCTGTTCCAGCCTTTCGACCATCCCCAAGGCCATTTCGCGTTGTTCGCTGGGGCTCATCGCGCCCGCGGCGGCAATCTGCGCCTGGCTGGGCCCAGGAAGACTGCTTGGACCGCCAAATTGCGGCCCTGCGGCTAGCGGGCTTCGGCTTGCCATCACAGCAGCTATGCGTTCCTCGGTCGCGATCTCATTGATCTTCCCAACCTGGTCGATTGTGCGAACAAGATTGTTTTCCCAAGGTGCGCCGGGCGGTGTGTCCTCAAGCAGCGCCAACCAATCCGAGACTGCGCCTTCATGGTCGCCGTTCAAATCCTTGCGCACAGCAAGGAAATATCGTGCTCGCTCGTCTGCCGGATCAATCGAAAGAGCCCGTTCAAATGCCTCGACAGCCCCTGCTGGCATGGGGTCGCGCTCGCTGGCGTATATGCGGGCCTCGCCAAGCGCCGACCACAAGATTGCTGCGTCCGGGTCTGCCTCAACCGCGCTTTCATAGGCTGAGACAGCATCCGCAAACTGTTCCTGCCCGAAATAGGCAAAGCCCAATTCCTGCCAAGCCTCGGCACC
>DMWU01000067.1 GCA_003483125.1 Erythrobacter sp.
TGCGCATCGGTCCCGCGCAATCGCAAGCCATCTTGCGGGGTCATGCCCGCATCGCGAAACAGTTGATCAAGCTTAGCGCGGGAGGGAGGCCGCTTAAGGTATTCGATCACTGTCAGATCGACGCCGGCCTCTTCCAGAATGGCCAAGGTCTTGCGCGAAGTACCGCACTTGGGATTGTGCCAGATTGTCGCTTTCATTGAACGGTCCTGCCTCTCTTGCTGCGCTGCAGGCTGCCGCACCTGCATCCGTTCCCACTAACCTGCACCGGAATAATCAACAAGAAGATCACACATTTTGCTGATTTTTTTCTTGCATCTGCGAATTATTCTCAATAGCAGAAAACTTATTGACAACGATTCGCAAGAAAGAAAATAGTGATCGCCTTTTCCCGTCGCAGTGCCCTTCTCCTTTCAGGCGCAATGGCACTCTCTCCAGCCATCGCGACAGCAAATACGGCTGCAGAAGATCGCGATTATTTGCCACGCCATATTATCGTGGCCGGTGAGCGTGAAGGCTATGCAGAGAATGACGGTTCAAGCGGTACAAAGACGCCCACGGCCATCATTGATGTGCCGCAAACAATCACCTTCGTTACCGACGACCAGCTTGAAGATCAGTCAATCCGCCAATTGGCGGAGGCGCTGCGCTATGTGCCGGGCATCAGCCTGGAGACGGGTGAAGGCCACCGCGACGAGATATTTATTCGCGGGCAAGAGAGCACTGCCGACTTCTACCTTGATGGTCTGCGCGACGATGCCCAGTATTATCGTTCGCTATATAATGTCGAGCGCGTGGAGGTGCTCAAGGGCGCAAACGCGCTGATTTTCGGCCGCGGCGGCGGTGGCGGTGTAATCAACCGCGTCAGCAAGCAGGCTCGCCTCAATGGCTTTTCAGCAGAGTTTGACGGCTCTCTCAACAGCTTCGGCGCATTCGCGATTGGCGGCGATATCAATGCGCGCTTTTCTGAACCAGCCGCGATCAGGATCAACGCGACATATGAGGAGTTCGACAGCAATCGCGATTTCTATGAAGGCCGATTTATCGGCATTGCCCCAACAGCAACTGTCGAGTTGGGGCCGGAAACACACCTGATTGCCAGCTATTCCTATGATGATGATCGCCGCCTGGTCGACCGGGGCAACCCGGCGAACAATGGCGGGCCGCTTCGTGGCTTCCAGGATACGTTGTTTGGCGATCCTGATTTCAATACCACGCGTGCCAAGGTGCATATCGCCCGAACCCGGCTGGAGCATCAATTTTCCGAAGGCCTCTCGGCGAACGCGTCGCTGCAATATGCCGACTACGATAAGGCCTATGCGAACATCCTGCCCCGCGGCTTTGACGGCACCGATGTTGAATTCTCTGGCTATCGCGACACGCAACAGCGCGAGAACTGGATTGCGCAAGCTAATCTGGTTTGGGAAGTTGAAACGGGCACCCTCCAGCACACCATCCTGGCCGGTTTCGAGGCAAGCTGGCAAAACACGCGAAACGGGCGCTCCAATGCACAATTCGACGACGGGGCGAATGGATTTACCAGCCGTTTCAGCGCGCCACTGGACGATATCTTTGCCTTTCCTGCCATCTCGTTTACTGCGCCGGTACGCGATCGCGACAGCTCGTTGAAGGTCCTGTCCGGCTATGTACAGGACCAGGTGGCGATTGGCGACCATGTGGAGATTATTGCAGGCCTGCGTTGGGATCGTTTTGATCTTGAAACGACCGACCTCCTGACCGGCACCGATGGCGATCGCGTGGATAAGGAATTCAGCCCCCGCTTTGGCCTGGTCTTCAAGCCGCAGGACGAGCTTTCAATCTATGTAAGCTATGCCGAGAGCTTCCTGCCGCAGTCTGGCGACCAGTTCCTGATCCTCTCTCCTGGTAATTCAGCCTTCGCGCCGGAGAAATTCACCAATTACGAGATTGGCCTGAAATGGGCGCCGACTGCCGATGTGTTCCTGACTACCGCCCTATTCCGGCTTGATCGTACGAACACGCGCGCAAGCGATCCCAACAATACCGGCCTGACTGTTCTGACCGGCGAGAGCCAGACAGAAGGCCTGGAGTTCAATCTTGTCGGAGAGATTACGCCGCAATGGCGCGCAAATATCGGCTACACCTATCTCGATGGCGAGATTACGTCAGACAGCACATTTGCACCGGCGGGCACGCGCCTGCAGCAATTGCCCGAGCACCAGATTACCGCCTGGACCCGCTATGACTTTACTGAGCGTTTCGGTTTGGGCCTGGGCGTAATCTACCAGGATGAGCAATTCGCCAGCTTCAGCAATGCGGTGACTTTGCCCGACTATTTCAAGGTCGATGCAGCGGCATATATCGATTTGAATGACCGGCTGTCAGTCCAGCTCAATCTCGAAAACCTGTTTGACGCACACTATTTCCCCAGTGCGCATGGCGACAACAATATCCAGCCCGGCGAACCCTTTAGTGCCAGGCTGGGTGTTCGCCTGACTCTCTGACCGAATTTCAGGTTCCGCCCTTCGGTTCACTCCCCCTATCTACGGGCCGGAGCGCGGGCACTTCGCGGGCTGCATCAGCCGCGCTAATACCCGGGGGCGGTGCAGCATTGATACGCTCTTGGCGGCGCGCGACACGCCCTGCACGCTGTATCGCCCGCACCAGCCGGGGATACACACCGCAGCGACACAGATTTGGCACGGCTTCCTTGATCTCGTCTTCCGAAGGATTGGGGCTGCGCTCAATCAATGCAGCTGCAGCCATCACGATGCCCGGCGTGCAATAGCCGCACTGGATAGCTTGCTCGGCCACCATAGCCTGCTGAACCGGGTGTGACCGGTCACGCGACAGCCCCTCGATCGTGGTGATGAATCGGCCCTCGGCCTCGGCAATCGTTATGAGGCAAGATCGCAGCGCTGCGCCATCGACAATCACCATGCAAGCGCCACAATCTCCGTTGCCACAACCATACTTGGTCCCGGTAAGATTGGCCGCATCGCGCAGCGCCCAAAGCAGCGGGGTCTGCGGATCCATGTCGAATTCTAGCGGACGATCGTTTACGGTCATGCGCGGCATGAACGTGCGGTGCTCCCTGGCGGACTTGGTTGCGCGGAGTCTATCGCATACAGTGCCGCCGCACACAAGCCGCGCCGCAGCCTCTCAATATCGGCGATTAAATCAGGACAAATCTTCTCCACATAACGGGGGGACTTGCTCTCCCGAGGACTGCCACGCGAAGCCGCCTGTTAAATAATTCGTCTGAAAGACAAGGTCTCCTCGTGAACGACGCCGGACCCCTTCTTCCAGACGTTTACTCGGTAACCCGGCATCTCGGGATGCAGCCTCAAGGATTGTCAAGATCTGCAGCCGATCAGGCCAAGTGCACAGCAGGCGCACATTGCCGAAGAGCCGGGACAGGACGTTACCCTCGTCATCGCTGAGGTCGAGTTCGGCCGCCCCTTCGTAATGGTCTATCCATGCGCCTTCGCCCGCCCGGGCTTCGCCATCGAACATCCGCGGAGACAGAGTTTCCGACAAGACGATACGCCCTCCGAGCAAACCTCCCAGCGGCCCGGGCGGCAATTCAGCGGGTATTGCAAATTCCACTGTCCTGCTGCCCGTACGCGGCCCGACTACGATTTGGCCTTCAAAGGCTTCGAGTTTTTTAGCTAGACATTCGGGAACAATTGTTAGGCAAGGAATTACAACCAGCCGATATCCATCGAGGTCGGCCGTCGGGGGAACTATATCGATATTGTGCCCCAACTGCCTCAGCGCGGAATAGCAGTCGAATGTGGTCCAGAGTGCCGAATGGCCCTCGCCCTGCGGCTGGATTTGGGTGATCCACTCGGACACGTATGAAAAGACGATTGCCGTTTGCTTTGGAGTTTCGGTCTCTGGTTTGAACTGGCTTAGGATTTCAATCGCCTCGCGCACCTCGGCCAGTGCCGGCGCAGGACTGCCGTCGTGTCGGAGCAGCCCGGCGTGCATCTGCTCCTGCGCCTTAGGGAATTGCCGCCAGCGGAAGTAGCTCACCATCTCGGCGCCGTGGGCGAAGGCTTCCAAGGTCCAGAGCTTGACCATGCCGGGCAGCGGCGCGGGATTGTACCGAGCCCAGTTAACGGGTCCGGGTTGCTGTTCGAGCACCGACCAGCGGCCATCCTTCGTGCAGCCGCGATAGAGATCGTGATGGAAGGCGGCGATGTCGGGATGGCCCTGCCGCGCATAGGTCCGCTTCTCTTCCTCGGTGAACCGAAACATCTCGAGGAAGCCGAGCGGATAGCTATCCCAGCCGAGCAC
>DMWU01000150.1 GCA_003483125.1 Erythrobacter sp.
TGCTGGGTGTTTCGGTACCCGAAGAATATGGTGGCCATGGCGGCGACTTTCGCCACGATATAGTGGTGATCGACCAGCAAGCAAAGCACGGCGTCGATGGCTTCGCCGCAAGCCTGCACAACACCATTATCCTTCCCTATCTGGTCCGCCACGGTACCGAGGAGCAGAAGAAGAAGTATCTGCCCAAGCTGGTCACCGGCGAACTGGTCAGCGCGATCGCCATGACCGAGCCTGGCGTCGGCTCGGACCTGCAATCAATCACCACGACAGCACTGAAGGACGGCAACGGCTACCGTATTAACGGAGCCAAGACCTATATTTCGAATGGGCAAACTGCGGACTTCATCGTCGTAGTCGCCAAGACCGACCCTAACGAACGCGCAAAGGGCATCTCCCTGATGCTGCTCGAGACCGAGGGTGCCGAAGGTTTCCAGCGCGGCAAGAAACTCGACAAGATCGGGCTCGACGCGGCTGACACCTCCGAACTGTTCTTTGACGATGTGTTCGTGCCGGCGGAGAACGTGCTTGGCGGGGTCGAAGGCAAGGGCTTCTACCAGCTTATGGGCGAACTCGCGCAGGAACGCCTCGTGATCGCCATGGGCGCGGCCACGGGGATCGAGAAGGCGCTCGACACAACGGTTGAGTACGTCAAGAGCCGCAAGGCTTTCGGGCAGACGATCTGGGACTTCCAGAATACGCAATTTGTGTTGGCCGACCTTAAGGCGCGCGGCACTGCGGCGCGCGTTTTCGTCAACGATTGCATTGCGAAGCTCTTGAAAGGCGAACTTGATGTCGCCACCGCCGCGATGGCCAAGTACTGGGTCACCGAACTGCAAAGCGAGGTCGTCGACAAATGCCTGCAGCTGCATGGCGGAGCCGGCTACATCAACGAGTACCCGATCGCGAAAATGTACCGCGATGCGCGCATTACGCGTATCTTCGGCGGATCGAACGAAGTCATGAAGATGCTGATCGCCCGCTCAATGTAGGCGCACATCATTGACCCAAAGAGAAGGGGCGGAGAGCATTGCTCCCCGCCCCTTTCTTTTGCCTGGCTTGCGGATTAGAATTTGCCGCGAAGCGTAACACCATACATGCGTGGTTGCTGCGTAAAGGCAGAACGCGAAGAACCGCGAAGCACGGTATTGAAGGTCACACCGCGAGTAATCTCATTGGTGATATTGGTGGCCCAAGCCTCAATACCCCAACGCTCGTCGATGTCACCGATACCGGCACGCAGGTTAATCTTCACGGTACCATCCTGGTAATCGAATGGTAGCAGCGGAGTATTGCCAAGAGCGTCCTGCGTAGTGGGCGGCGTTGATGGCTGGGTCGAGGTACGGCGATCGGATTCGGAACGGATCTGACCGTTGATGAACCAGCCAAGGCTATCGCCAATATCACCACGATAGGTGGCGCCCAATATGGCTACCAATTTAGGTGCATTTGTGAGCGGATTGCCGCAAAGATTCTGCACCCGCAGCGCATCGCCAGTATCCGCGCAATCGCTGGGATAAGAAGCGTCCACATAGGTAAGAGCCGCATTGATATTCAGCCCGTCCGTCGGACGGATCTGTGTTTCCAGCTCAAAACCTGTTGATTCCGCTTTGGGTACGTTGAACGTCTGGAACTGCGCCCCTGTGAATTCAAGAACTTGGAAGTTCGTGAATTCCTCATGGAACAACGCCAGGTTCGCCGTGACTGCGCCATCCATGAAGCGGCCCTTGACGCCGATTTCATAGGCATCGACCTCCTCAGAGGCAAAGCGTGGATCCGCTCCGCCAGCAGCGGCCGTGGTATCAAGGTTGAACCCGCCCGACTTATAGCCGTGCGTGAAGCTGGCATATGTATTTACGTCGCCAAAATCATAACCCAACTTGGCCGTGTAGATCAGCTCATCATCCTTGAACGTACCCGAAAATTCTCGCGGGAGCGGGAACGGATTTGCATCCGTACCCACTGCGGGCGCGACAAATGGGAAACAGCCCAGCACGAAAACAGTGCTGATAAATGGCGCTGGCACGTTTCCTGCCCCAATCGTACCCAGCGTTGCGGGACATATTTGGTTATTGACCGATAACTGATTGAACCCGCCATCCTTGCTTTCATCCGACCAACGCAATCCGATCGTCAGATCGAGCGCATCAGTGAGCTCGAAAGTATTATGGGTGAAGATCGACCAACTCTTACTATTCTGAATGTATTGGTTTGTGGCAGATGTTCCAGCAGGATCGACACCACCGGGCACATTTAGCGGTCCGGCAAATACGTCACTATTTGTAAGCAACTGCAATGGAGCCGGTCCAAAGGCGCCCTGAAACAAAGCTCCAACCAAGCCATCATAGTTTGCGCCGAGAGAAGCAGAACCAAAGGAATTAATCTTTTCGTCTGAATAATAGCCGCCAAACATCCACTGCAGACGCCCACTTTCTCCCTGTAGCCGAAGTTCATGTGTCATGGTCTCGATTTTTGTCGAACCATCGCCGTCAGCATTGAAGACGTCGATACCCGAGAAGTCCGAGTCGTAACCTTCGCTTGCTTCGTATTCTCGATACGAACCGATATAGACTAGATCGATACTATCGCTGAGCGGATAGTCGATTTCCGCGGTGATCCCCCAATTGTCGACATCAGCGAATTGAGGCCTATTGACCGATGCAATCTGATTGTCGACCGCGCGTTGATCTGCATCCGTGTCGAAAGGATCAAGGGCGACATCTGGACCCGCCATCCCTCCGCGGGCGCCTAATCCTACGAGCCCGAATAAACCGGCCGTCTCGACAGATGATTGCAGAACTTCGACCGCAGAGCAGCATACGCCCTCCGACTTCGAATAATCACCGATGATCCGGCCTCGAAAGCCGCTTTCGGTTTCCCAGCCAATCTGGCCACGGAGCAACCATTGGTCAGCTGTATTGCCTTCGCCAATCTTTGCACCCGTGCCATCTACCAACGTGATAAAGCCGTCACGGTCACGCCATGCGCCTGTCAGGCGCAATGCTACAGTGTCCTAGGTTAGAGGAACGTTGATCGCGCCTTGCAGATTGAAATGGTCGTAATTTCCATAGGTTGCGTTCACGAAACCGCCGAACTCGCCGAGTTCCGGGCGCTTATTGGTGATGTTGAGAGCACCAGCCGATGTATTGCGTCCGAACAGCGTACCTTGCGGGCCGCGCAGGACCTCAACACGCTCAACATCGACGAATTCAGAAAGGGCCACACCGGCACGAGATTGATATGCACCATCGATGAAGATACCGACGGCGCTTTCAAAACCGATATTGTTTGAGGTCGTACCCACGCCGCGGATACGCAACACAACCGTGCCTGACGAGTTCTGCGCTTGTGAAGTCGAGAAGCTAGGCGAAACCTGGGTGATGTTCTGGACGTTCACAACGCCCTGACGCTCAAGCTCTACCGGGCTGACTGCAGTGACGGCCAGTGGAATGTCCTGCACGTCCTCGGCACGTTTGGTTGCCGTCACGATAATGACATTATTTTCGAATCCGGCATCATCTGCGCCGGCATCTTGCGCCATTGCAGGGGTGGTAAGAAAACTGCCAGCCATGAGGCCAGCTGCGAACAACGTCAGCTTAGGTTTGATCGGTTTCCTCTCCAAAAAACCTTATTATTGTGCGCCAACCCTATCAATTAGTGACCTTTTATAACAGATGCCCTTTTCGACTTCTCCCCGGCTGGTGCAAAAATGTCACAGGCGCGGTTCGCTCGAACAGATGCCCTAGTCTAAATGATTAGAAGCCGTAGCGTAATCCTGCCCAGAAAGTGCTGGGCGCACCTAGGTCCAACACCCCGCCAGCATTGCGCGTCACGATAATTTCGCCGAAAATATTCTCCGCTCTTAGAACCAGTTGCAGGTCAGCAACCAATCCAATTTGTGCATATGCACCAATAATGGTGGCAGAGGGCAGCTTGTCGGTTTCGCGGTCATCCTCGAATTGTGGGCTGATATGCCTCAGATTGAACAATAATTGGGAATCTTCCGCCAGCTCCAAGCCGATTGAAGCCGCAGCAGTCCAACGGGGCACCTGCGGCGGGCGATTACCGTCGAGCGCTATGGAAGTACCCGAACCTGCAATCGTGGCATCGGTGAAGGAGATGCTTCCTTGCAGGCTGAATACGCCGTGCCGGGCCAACATATTGGCCTCAATGCCCTGTGCGTTGATCGCAGGCAGGTTTTGCCGTTGTCGCAAGTTTTGAGCCAGTGTGACATTGGCGATCGCGTCCTTCACCTTATTGTCAAACGCGGTCAACGACAGGCCGATATTGTCCGAAGGTCGGAAGTCGAAACCCGCCTCAAACCCCTCCAAGCGTTCATTCTCAAGCTCAGCATTGGCATTGGTCACAACAGGGAAAACGACAAAGGGCCGATAAAGTTCATTGAGAGTCGGTAGGCGCAGGCCGGTATATGCAGCGGCACGCAGCTTAAGCTGAGTGCTTGCCTCAAATGCCGCGCCGGCTCTCCAGGAAACACGCCAGTCCGATCTGTCGTTGGCGAGCACCTCATTTACCAACTGGCCCTGCGCATTAACCGCGCGATAGAACCCGTCGCTGATTGATGTCCGGTCGGCGCGCAGTCCGCCAGTGAGTACCAGGTTATCAATTCGCCAATCGTCCTCGACGAAGAGCCCCAGATTACTGTTCACACCGCCAGCCCTGCGCCTTTCGCGTAGAGCACCGGAAAATGCGCTGTAAGCCTCTTCCTGTAGTTCACCGTCAGAGCGGCGATAGTCGACCCCAACCCGCACGGTATGCGAATCGCCAACCGGCGGGCGCAATTCGATTTTACCCCCAAGCCCGGTTGACGGAGTGTTGCGCTGGTCAAGCACGCGAACGAAGCGCGTCGAGCTGATTACAACATTGGAGAAGTTGCGCGCCTGTACATAGGCAAGTGCATCGAATTGCCAATCTCCGCGCCCAATCAGCCTGATACTCGCATCCTGGCCTTCATGGTTTGAGTCTGCACCATCAAAACGCAGGGTGCGCGAATCGTCAAAAATCAAAACTCGCGCCTGCAGCTCCAATTCATCATCTATCATGGCGACACCGCGCAAACTGGCAGACCAGCTGTCGAATGCCGCACGTGCGCTGGCCGGTACGCGCTGGTCGCTGGGCGTAGTGAAGAAGCCCTTCCCGCGATCCCAGCGTCCGCTGGCAACAACAAAACCTTCGCCCAGGGATTGCGCCAGTGATGCGCTAGCCTCTGTCTCCCCACGATCATTTGCGAGAAGGGCTGCGCTAAATGGAGAGAGTACATCCTCACCAGCGCTTTCCAATTCGATCGTTCCTGCGAGCGCGCCAGCGCCAAATGGACCCGAGCCTCCGCCCCGAGTTACATTGATGGAAGCCAGGCGTCCGGGCGAAAGCGCGCTCAGCGGAATATAGCCAAAGAACGGATCGTCCATCGGCACACCATCTAGCAATACCAGCGCCCTGCTGGTCGCATTGCCGCCCAATGCCCGTAGGGTTACGCCCTGTGCGCTAGGGTTGGATGACCTGCTGTCGGACCGGCGAAATTGCTGGAATCCGGCCACAGCGCCTAAGACCTCTTCGATCCGTCCCGATGGAGCCGAGATTATCTGCTCGCGGTCAATCGAGCTGTTGGAATAAGCCGCAACTGAGGGCGCTTGTTTCAATCCCTGGCCAGTTACGACGATTATCGGCTCTGCGCTTGCGCCTGTCTCAACAAAGGCTTCTTCATCCTCCGCAACAGTGTCTTGCGCAGAAATTTGGGTCGGGAGCGACAGCAATATGCTAACAATGGCAAGCTTGGTTTGATTACGCATAGATGTCGCCACTAACGTAACCTCACCTATCAGTCAGTTGCAAAATGCCATCTGGTCTAGCATTCTGGCAAAACTATGCTTACAAGAGTGTAAGTAACGGAGAGTTTCATGCAGGTAGGCAAGCCCGATTTTGACGTTTTAATTGTGGGAGCCGGTATCTCCGGGATCGGCATGGCCGCTCACCTGGAAATGGAATGCCCCGGCACCAATTACGGCATAGTAGAACGTCGCGATGACTTGGGCGGAACATGGGATTTATTTCGGTACCCCGGCATTCGATCAGACAGCGATATGCACACACTTGGTTTCGATTTCGAACCGTGGAAGCATGAAAAGGCTATTGCGGATGCCCCCTCGATCCTGGAATATCTCAACCGCATCGTTGATGAGCGCGGCATACGCCAGAAAATTCGCTTTGGCCTCAAAGTTGTCGCTGCGGACTTCCGCAAGGAGGAAGGGCGCTGGCACGTCACAGTTGAAGGCGAAGATGGAGAACGCAAGCTGATCACCACCGGCTTCCTGTTCCTGGGATCTGGCTACTACGACTATGACGATCCTTATGACGCCGGCTTCGATTTCAGCGAATATGAGGGCGAGGTAATCCACCCGCAATTCTGGCCGGAAGATCTGGACTATACCGGCAAGAAGGTAGTCGTGGTCGGCTCCACCGCGACAGCCGTCACCATTGTCCCGGCCATGACGGACAAGGGGGGGCATGTAACTATGCTCCAGCGGACACCAACATGGATGGTAAACCGTCCGGCACGCGACAAGCTGGCCAATTTCCTGCGCAAAGTCCTGCCAGAAGGCGTCGCCTATTCGATCACGCGCTGGAAGAATATCCGGATGCAGGATTTCGCCTTCAATCTTGCCCGACGCAAACCCGAAAAGGTCAAGAAGGCGCTGAAGAAGGGCCTCGATAACGCGCTGGGCTCCGGCAATTATAACGAAGCGGATTTCACCCCGCCATACAATCCGTGGGAGCAACGGCTTTGCCTCGTCCCGGATGCGGATTTCTTTGAAGCGATCAAGAACAAGAAGGCATCGGTGAAGACCGGACATATCGCTAAGTTCGAGAAGAATGGCGTGCGCCTCAAATCGGGCGAACTGCTGGAAGCAGATATTATCGTCACTGCCACGGGCCTATCGCTGGCAGTAGCCGGCAAGATCGAGGTCAGTGTCGGCGGCGAGCATGTCGATTTCAGCGAGCGCTTCTATTACATGAATTGCATGTTCTCCAACCTGCCCAACCTTGCAGGCGTGTTTGGCTATCTCAATGCCAGCTGGACACTCAGGGCAGATATTATTTCGCACTATGTCTGCCGCGTGGTGAACCAAATGAAGGAAACTGGAGCCGATACAGTTGTGCCCGTGCTTACACTGCAGGCCGAAACAGAGATCGAAGAGGAAGACATCTTTGATTTCTCTTCCGGTTATATTCAGCGGGCCAAACATATCATGCCTCGTAGCTCGGTCGAGTATCCCTGGCGCCTGAATCAAGATTACCTCTATGACCGCAAGCTGATGCGGACCGCGCCAATTGATGACGGAGTGCTGACTTTCAGCAAGTCCGGAGCAAATGCCGTTCTTCCGGATGAGCAGCTTGAAGCTGCAGAGTAGCCTGATCTGAAATCATCGCCTAAGGCGCCTGTCATGAGCGCATCAGAAAAAATATGGACTGCCGGTCTCGTCATCATCGGTGACGAAATCCTGTCAGGGCGAACGCATGACAAGAACATCGCACAGATCGCCAGCTGGCTGCAGGTTCAAGGCATCAGACTGAGCGAGGTGCGCGTCGTGCCCGATGTGCAGAAACGCATCGTCGAGGCCGTCAATGCCTTGCGCGAGGCTTATGACTACCTCTTCACAACTGGCGGCATTGGCCCGACACATGACGACATCACAGTCGATGCAGTGGCCCAGGCCCTGGGTGTAGATGTCATCGTGCACCCTACAGCGCGCGAAATCCTAGAACGCTATTATGCGGATAAGGGCGGCGTTACAGAGGCGCGGCTTCGGATGGCGCGTGTGCCTGAAGGCGCTGAACTGATCCCAAATCGCATGTCCGGAGCGCCAGGTATCAAGCTGGGCAGCGTCCACTTGATGGCAGGCGTGCCACACATAACAGCAGGCATGCTGGATGCGCTGACGGGCGCATTGGAGGGCGGCAAACCCCTGCTGACCGAGACAGTCGGTTGCTGGACGCCCGAGAGCGAAGTTGCAGACATATTGCGCGAGGTCGAGAAGGCTCACGAAAATTGCCAGATTGGTAGCTATCCATTCTTCCGCGATGGCAAGGTTGGCGCAAATTTCGTAGTGCGCTCAACCAATGATGAAGACCTGAAGAACGCGGTCGAGTCCCTTCGCGATGGGCTGGCGAATGCCGGCTTCGAAGTCACGCCCGGCGGGATTTGAACCAAACCTCAAACTTACAAGTCGCGCATCAATCCCGGCAATGGTGGGCGCTAACGCGCAGGCTGCGCGCTGTCCTGCGAGGTCCGGATCCAGCTGCGATAATTTCTACCGCGAGTATAAAAGGATTCAGACTGTTCATCGGTCAGCGCAATCGCTGCCTCTAGAGCCGCATCGCGCCCGGCAAGAACGTCCGCCATTTTGTCAGGAACAAGTATGCCGGGCGCGATCATGAGACGTTGGTCGCTAGCCACGGTCGAAGTGTAGGTTGTGGTGGAAGCCTCGGCAAACAGGCCAGAATGGGGGAGCGGGATCTGCGTGTGATTTAGGAAGATATTGGGGCGGCTACCGGTTGGCTCACCGATCGTGACAGGCCGAGATGAGCGCTCAAATTCGCCGACCAGTATCGAACCGGCGGAAATTGTTTCGCTCCCCGTAAGGAGAACCAGCCCGCCCGGCTTGCAGCATAGATTGGAGGCATGGGCGAGATAGGCCAAAGGCAACGAAAATGAGATCGATCCGCCTAGGTTTTACCGAACATCCACGATCATCCGCCTGTATTTTGGAGATTTGGCGGAGACTTGTTGGAAAAGCCGCAGCCAGTAATCGAACATGCTCTCGCCACCTTCGGCGTTGAAAGGACGATTTAGCTGCACGTAGACCATCTCGCCATCGGCGATTTCCTCAAACCAATAGTTTGACGTCAGGCGCGAACGCGACAATGGCACATTCCCTTCGGCTATGTCGTGCAGGTTTCGCCAGCCTTCAGGCCAATAGTAGGCGGCATTTGTGCCGGACCGGCTCACCGTATCGTAGCTCTCGCCTGTGGCCTCATCGAGCCTGTCGGTGAAAACAGAGCCATCGGCGCGTTCAAATCCGACGGCCACAAGCCCGCCTTCGTCCATCCATCCAAAATGGCGATATACGGCTGGATGCGGAAGCAAATACTCGGCGGCCCAGCTGCGCTTCCTGAGCGAATGATCAGAAAAGGAAATCTCTTCCAACTTGGTCAGGATTTCGTCGATCGGCTTGCCTCCAACCGATACCAGCTTGCGCCCCACCCAATCGCGATACGGATCATCGGCGGCGGTGATGAAAACACCTTCCTGGAAGAGACGTAGGCGGATTGGATAGCTCGTTTCAAACCCGGGCGAGTCGGCCTCCGGATATATCTGGACATGCGTATCGAATGTGAGCGCCATGAATTTGGACAGGTGGAAATAGTGGTCCTCAATGCTGACCGGGCCGGACCTTTGCAAAAGCTCCTCATAAATCTCGCGCCACTTTGCCTCGCTTGTGTGCCAGAATGGATCGGGATGCTCGCCAAGAATACGCGCATAGACGATGTTGACTTCTTCTCGTGCCTGCTCAGCCGAAATCGTCATCGTTTGAGCGAGCACTGGACCCGCCAACGCTGACAAGATCAATGAAGCGATAAACGCCAAAAGAGCCCTCATGACCGAAATGCCTCCCCAATTACTCTGCCCCGTCGATCAAACATGCGGTCTACCGCTATTTCGTCCAAATCGAACCCCAATCACGAACTAATCGACCGGGGCCGCGGCTGCATGGATACCATACTTCTCGAATTCTTCGTGCGCCTGCGATCCGCCATCAGCATATCGGCGCCATTGGCCAATAGAACTTGAATAAAGTGGCGAACGAACCTGGACTGAACTTGCCGTCGCCACAGGGTCAGAATTGCGGTGAAATTCCATACAGGCATCTTCCCAATCGAGCCCCGCAAAGGCCAGCAATTGCTCCGTCTTCGCGCGCTGCTCCGCAATGACATCCTCATACCGGATGGCAAGAAAGCGATCTGGCGGAAGCGCGGCTTCATAGGCGTCTGCCAGCCGTTCGAACTGGGCAATGAAATGGGCCGTATCCGCAAAATCATAGGCGTAGGAATAGTAGCTGAAGCCGGTAGCAAATAGCTGGCGATAATTGGCAAACAGAAGATCGTGGGGCGAGCGCCTGAGACAGATGACCCTTGCCCCGGGCAAGGCGCGAAGGATTGCAGGAACAAAGAAGGAGTTGAACGGCATCTTGTCGATGAATCGATTGGCATCGCCAGCCAGCACGCTGGCGCGCCGCACATAGTCCTCGCCGACCTTGCTCAGGTCGGCTTCGTTCGCTGCCGCGCTTAATACTTCGGGATCCAGAACCAAAGGCCCCGATGTGCCAAGCGCACGCTTCAAGATGATCGCGAAATCGGATAGCTCGCCAACCGACACCACGCCCGTATGAGATGTGAGGATCCGTTCCACCAAAGTGGTGCCGCTGCGGGGCATCCCGACAATAAATAGCGGGCGTTCATCGCCGCTTACACCTCTGGAAATAACTTGCGCCTCAATGCTTTCAATCGCCGCCGAGGCAAGACTTTCTGCTGACGAGCGGTCATGCGCAACTTCGCCCCGCTTCTGCTCCTTGGCGCGCCCCAGCCACGTGAGGGATTCGTCCCATTCCTTGTTGTTCTCGGCCAAGCGAGCGATCGCATGGCCTAACAATAGGCGATCTTCAGTATCGTTGGTTACCGAGAATTGCGCCTCAAGAGCCTGTTGCCAGCCTGCATCCGGCGACTTGGCGAGCTGCACCAATGCCAGCCAACCTTTCGCATGCGCCAGGTGGCGCAATACAAGTTCGCGAAACTGGATCTCTGCCTCTTCAAGTAATCCATTGAACTGAAGCGCAACGGCCAGATTATGGCGATAATCTGCATTCTCGGGCACGCCCTCACTGGCGACACGCAATGGCGCCAAGGCCTCTCTATGCCAGCCGGTACGCGAAAGAATAACGCCTAGCTGGTTGGCAATGTGAGGGTCCTGCGTGCCGATGTTGCTAGCTTGCTTGGCAAATTCTCTGGCACTCTCCTGATCCTGGCGAAGAAGCGCTATTCGGGCCTGAAGTACATTGAGCCAACAACTCTTCGCTCCGCCATCTACCAGAAGGTTGCAAAGCTTCTCTGCGCCAGGAGCATTTTCATACTCGACGGCGATTGCAGCCATGACCATAACGGCCTCAATCTCTTGAGGGTTTTCGCGGATCGCCTGCTGCGCTGCAGAGTGCGCCTGCTGGAAATTCCCTGCGAATAGTTCCCTTTTCGCTACACTTAGCAGGTAAACTTGGCGGTTAATCTATTTTCTCCATCCTTAAGTTTGACATCGCCGATCAGCGCGCGCACCAATGCAGAGGGACACTGGGCAGTAAACGAAACTGCGCCTTTTGATATTATAATGAGGGTAGAAAGACATGAAAGTTCAATTCTCGAGCGCGGCCGCCCGCGCCGCTCTATTAAGCAGTACCGTCATTGCATCAGCATATTCAGTACCAGCACTTGCGCAAGAAGCAGGTGCCGAAGTTGAGGACGATAACATTATTATCGTTACGGCTACTCGCCGTGCTGAATCGATACAGGACATCCCCCTCAATATTGCGGCAGTTGGCGCCGCCCAGATTGAAGAGCAGGGCCTGACCGAACTTTCCGACCTACTTCCGTTCGTACCAGGTATCAATGTGGTCGATCGTGGTGGCCGTCAGGGTAACCCGATCATCGTTCGCGGCCTGAATGTCGATGCCATCGGATCAGGTGATGGCAACAACAATGGCGGTGGCACGGTTGCAACCTACCTTGGCGAGATCCCCGTATTCGTTGACCTCAAGCTCAACGATCTTGAGCGGGTCGAGGTGCTGCTTGGGCCGCAAGGCACCCTGTATGGTGCCGGGACGCTTGGCGGCGCGATTCGCTATATCCCTCGGAAGCCGCAGTTCAATGAAACCAGCGTCTCTGCGCGCGCGGAAGCATATAAGTATTCGAAAGCTTCCCGCATCAGCCATGAAACAGGCTTCACCTTTAACCTCGGCCTTTCAGACACGTTCGCCATTCGCGGATCGTTGGACTGGTCGGATGACTCGGGTTTCATCGATTACGTCAATGTCGTTGACCAAATCGGCGTAACCAATCCTGACACAGCTGATGGCCTCAATCGCATCAAGGATGCCGACGGTGAAGAGACACTGTCAGGCCGTATTGCGGCGCGTTGGCAACCAGCACCATGGTTTGATGCCACGCTGACATATTACTTCCAGGAAGCCGAAATTGAAGGACGACGGGTTTCGCATTATCGCGGCCTGGTACCTGGCCTGCTAGACGGCACAGCAAACGTGGGACGCTATGAGAATGCATTCCGCGTGGAAGAACCCAACGAGATCGAAAATGGTCTTCTGGCATTGGAAGTTGTTGCAGATCTCGGCTTTGCCGAGCTGACCTCAGCCACCGGTTGGAGCAATTTCGAAGATGAAGGTCAGCGCGACCAGTCGACGCTGTTGATAACGCTTGAATACAGCTATGAACTGTTTCCTTCATTCACCGCGTTCACTCGCGAAGAGGGCGAAGAAGAACGGATCAATCAGGAAATTCGCCTCGTTTCGAAAAATGACGGCCCGTTCAACTGGATCCTTGGCGGCTATTACAACAAGTTTACCTCGGCCGGATCATCTTCCGAGTTCACGCCAAACTACGTGCCTTACGTGAATGCCGATCCACTTTTCTTCGGACTGACGGATCGTCCCGATGCGTTGGAGTATTTCTCTACCGGTCGCAATCGGCTGGTCGAATTGGCGGCATTCGGTGAGGTTAGCTACAAGCTGTTTGACCAATTGACGATTACGGCAGGTGGCCGCTTTTATGATTACGACCTTAAGTCGGCGGCGACAGTGGACTTCCCACTGTTCGAACCCTTGAGCTACACGCCACTTACGCTGAGTGAAATCAAGAATCTGGCATTCGATCCAGACCTCGCCCAATCCGACAATGGATTCCTATACAAGTTCAACGTTTCATGGGAGGCGACCGACGACCTGCTCATTTATGCAACGGTGAGCGAGGGATATCGTATCGGTGGCGTCAACGGTGTGGGTGAGTGCGGGCCGTTTGACCCCGACGCGACGCAAGGCGCCTGCGCCCTTGCACCAGGCCAGCAATTCGGCCCAGGACCCAACGATATCTCGATCCGCGACGAGCGTCAGTATTCACCTGACCAGACGCGCAACTATGAGATTGGCCTGAAATCGACCATGCTTGACGGCGATTTGACGCTCAATGGTGCGTTCTTCTACGTCGACTGGATCGATCCTCAGCTTGGTTCGGCTACGATCAACGCCAACATCCCCATTACCGTGAATGGCGGTGGCGCGGAGTCCGAAGGTGTTGAACTTTCGGGAAGCTGGAGGGCAACCGACAATCTGCAGTTCCGTGGCAGCTTCAGCTACACAGACTCT
>DMWU01000151.1 GCA_003483125.1 Erythrobacter sp.
TTCGATTTCCTGCGCCTCTGCTTCCTGTATTTGCAGTGTTTCGTCGATCAGATTGCGCAGGACCTGCATTTTCAGGCGGCGCAGTTCTTCCTCGCTAATCTCGTTCTGAGAAGCGGAGGTGATGAGCGCCAGTCGCTGGTCAACATCGGTCCCGGTGATTACCTGCCCATTGACGATCGCAGTTGCCGTCCTGACGTTTGGATTATCCTGTCCCAGGATCACTACATCTTCGGGAATGCCCAATGGATCATCCGCACTTAGAGATGCCTGCGCAGCAAGGCTGGCAGGAATGGCAATTGCGCCCAGTACCGAAATTGAAAGCAAGTGCTTGGAAATATTCTTCAGTTTCACGCGATCATTCCATTTACGATGCCCATCGGACACCTGAATCGTTCCAGCCATTGGTGTTTCTTGGCTTAACCATTGCTGAGTTGAAAGCCCGATAGCGGGTTTAGGCAAGTCTGCCAATTATATCGCCTAACGGAATCCAAGGTTTTTCAATCCGAAGAATAGCTGGAAAGTATCGCCGCGTTGTGCGTCCCCTGCGGTGATGTAATCACGGCGCCACGTAACGCCGAATTCCAGCGATTCATCTGAATAGGCGATGCCGAGCCGCGTACGGATCGGCTCGAAGCCATCAGACAGCAATGTAGGGTCCTCATCCCTGTCGGTGAGGTTGAAGACGCCGGATCCAAATGCAGACCAATATCGCGCAAAGGCCACGCGCACTGCGGCGCGCAATTCCTCGCGATCCTGCAAGTCTTCAAAGCCGGAGATATCGCGGTTCAGACGAAGATAGCCGACTTCCGCATATGTTCGCTCGTCCCCTACTGTCGCGTCGAATTCGTTGCGGCGAATGGCAAGGTTGTCCTTGTCCAGCCTGAAACGGTGGGTGAATTTCACGAAATCCTGGAAGCGAACCTCTGTGCGTCCCACGAAATCGGATACACGCTCGCTCAAGCCGGTACCATCTGGCAGGATCTCACGCTCTGCATCGAAACGATAGGATTGTCCGACAGTGGTTTTGACGCGCCACCCAGGGCGCAGCAATTCCCAGTCGAAACCATAGGTCAACCGCACGCCATCCTCGACCCGATCATATCCGTGGAACCGGTTGAGCGCGAAGAGGTTCGAATCCTCAAGATCAATCGCACGCGCATCTTCGTTAGGAATCGCAAGGTTGCGAATCCTCGGGCTGGCTACCAATTGCAGCCGCGGCTTGAATATCTGGGTGCCGCCAAATGCTTCGCCGATAAACGGCCATTCAACATCAATCGCACTGATGGCGAGCGCGCGCGCCTCCCATCCTGCATTGCCACGGTAGATCTCTGTCTGGGTCAGGCCTATATCATCGGTGTTATAGACATCGCCGCGCACCAAAGCGCTTAGCGTCACCACTTGCCCCATTCCTGTAAGGCGCCGCATATCCCATCGTGCACCGGCAAACGCCCGCTGCGTGTCCTGCCCTTCATCGCGAACTAGGCTGAGCGAGTTGAGCTGTAACTCTACATTTCCGCCGGCAATCTTGTCGTCCAGCCGACGGCGATAGTCAATCACCGGCAGAGCGATGGGGATTTGGCCTTGCTCGGCATTGAGGCGCAAAGTCTGCGTCGCCCAACCCGCAAGCGAAAAATAGGAATTGTCGTCAATCCGTTCGAGAGCGAATGTCGATCGCAGGCGATCATCGCGGCTGATGTCATAGCGCCTAAGGAAGGTGCGGTCGCTTGCGAGCCGGATAGAGCCTGTCAGGCTCCATTCCGGGTTGAACTGGAATCTTCCGTTTGTGAAAAGATATCCGCGCAGGTCGCGCTCGCTGGTCAATTGCCCGGTCGGGCCGGTGATGCGGCGACTATGAGTCGCATAGCCCGTGATCTGATAGGCTCCGTTGCCGGTTAGGTGCCGCCACTCGCCAGTGATCATCGGCGACGCCTCTGTGTAAAGATGCGCGCCCAATGTCAGGTCGCGATTGTCGGCCATCCGCCAGTAATAGCGTCCATTGACTTCTACACCGTTCGATTCCGAGAATCGCAAGTCAGGCACGAGGATGCCGGAGATGGCCTTGCCATCTGTACGAACCGCAAGGCCGGGCAGTGGCAGGATCCTGGCCCCAAACAGTTCCAGCACTGCGCCGTTGAACCGCACCCGGTTTGAGCGCGGATCATAGATCACGCGATTGGCGGTAATGCGCCAGCTTGGCGTCTTCTCGCAACCATCCGGGGCGATCACTGCGCAGGCGCTATACGATGCGTCGGTCAAGATCGTGGTGCCATCATCACCCCTTTCACCTGAGCGTGCGGCAAGCCTTCCGCCTTGCCTCAATGCGAATAGCAATTCAGCCATCGCTCCTGCTTCAAACCGATCTGTCAGTTCGACGCTTTCCGTGAAAAGGCGATTTCCTTCTGCATCGACAACGCGCACATTACCGGTGGCCAGGATGATGCCAGCCTTGCGGTCCCAGCGAACCTCGTCAGCTCGCGCAGAATTATCATCGCTGCGCAAGATCACGTTGCCTCTTGCTGTGATCACATCGCTTTCAGCATCATAGGCCAGCTCTCGCGCCTCAAATTCGATGCTGCGCGCACTCTCCTGCTCTGCAACGGGCATTTCGAGCTCCGTCACGATTTCCTCTGCAGGTTTTAGCGATTCCGGATTGACTACGGCGTCCTCTTGCGCCTGTGCGCTGTGCGCGAAGCCGAGCATCAGCGGAATCATCGCAGCTTGGGCAGTTGCGCGGATGATTGAAAAGCGCGCGTGTTTCATGGGCACGCAATTCTCCAATGGCAGTCGCATGGCTTGCCTATCGCACCGCCTGCGCCTAATCGCAATCGCCATTGATCATGACTTGTTGGCTTTGCCACATTGTTCGCCGACAGGTTCAGTTTCGCAAATTCTATCTGGAGTATCCATGAAGATCCAATTTAGCGACAAGATGCCGGCTGATGTCCGTCTGGTAGCCCATATTGCCAACAAAGATTCATTGCCAGCAGACCTTGATGTGACGGTTGTCGAAGGTGCCGGGGCGGCACGTTTTAAGGGCCGCACCAGCCAACTGTTCGAAACATTTGTCACTAGCGATGGCAAACTATCTCGCGTCGCTATCGCAGGTGCTGGCGACCCAAAGGCCGATGATCGCGCTATCGCGCTGGAAAAGGCTGGCGCTGCGCTAGCCGCGAAATACCTTGTTTCGGGCGAAAAGGCGCTTGCGCTGGATATGAGTGGCGCTGGACTGTCTGCAGAGGATGCGGCAGCCGTGCTGTTAGGTCTGCAATTGCGCAGCTGGAGGCACGATGTTTATCGTACCAAACTGGCTGATGATAAGAAGCCGAGCCTGGAAGCCGTTCATGTAGTGAATGCCCCAGAGGGTACAGAGGTAGCTTGGGAAACCAATGCAGCCATTGCCGAAGGGGTTGAATTCACCAAGAAACTGGTAGCCGAACCCGCCAATGTCGTCTTCCCGATTAGCTTTGTTGAACGCTGCGAAGAGGCGTTTAAGGATACGGGCGCAAAACTGACCGTTCTCGATGAAGATGAAATGGAAGAGCTTGGCATGGGTGCCCTGCTCGGCGTGGGGCAAGGTTCGCGCCAGCCCTCGCGCCTTCTCGCGATCCGTTGGGATGGTGGAGATAAGGGCGCTAAGCCGACGGTGTTCGTTGGCAAGGGCGTAACCTTTGACACTGGTGGTATCTCGCTCAAGCCAGGGCCCGGCATGGGTGACATGAAATGGGATATGGGCGGCGCTGGGGCAGTAGCAGGCGCGATGCTGGCCATCGTCAAGCGTAAGGCAAAGGCGAATGTGATCGGAGTAGTCGGACTGGTTGAGAATATGCCAGACGGTAATGCGATGCGGCCGGGCGATATCGTCACTTCGATGTCCGGCCAGACCGTAGAGGTGCTCAATACCGACGCCGAAGGACGGCTAGTGCTTTGCGACGCTCTCTATTGGGCGCAGGAACAGTACGACCCTGAACGCATCATCGATTTTGCAACGCTCACTGGTGCGATGATCATTTCACTGGGCAACGAGTATGGCGGCCTGTTTGCCAATGATGACACGCTGGCCGACCAGCTATTGTCCGCAGGCAAGGACACCGGCGACAAGCTGTGGCGCCTGCCTATTGCGCCTGCTTATGACAAGCTGATTGACAGCCCGATTGCCGATATGAAGAACATCGGGCCGCGCGGAGCCGGTTCGATCACTGCAGCGCAATTCCTTCATAGATTTATCCGCAAGGGATTGCCCTGGGCGCATTGCGACATCGCAGGCATGGTCTGGGCCGAGAAGCCGGGTGCGACCTGGGACAAGGGTGCAACAGGATATGGTGCGCGCTTGATCGATCGCTTTGTCGCAGAACACGTAGAGAAGTGACTTCGACCGCATTTCAGATAGCTCAGCGATAGACCAGAAAGCATGCGCGTCGATTTCTACCAATTGAGCCGCGACCCCGTTGAGCGGGTGACGAAGATGCTGGCTCGCAAAGTAATAGGAGTCGGCGCGCGGTTGTTGATCGTGCATGAAGAAGCAGAGATACGGGGCAATATTTCTCGCGAGCTGTGGCGAGCGGGTGAGGAAGAGTTTCTTGCCAATGGAGGGGCGAGCGATGCCGGGGCAGAACGCCAGCCAATCTTGCTGAGCTCCACAATGGATGCCGTGAACCAGGCAAGCATGGTAATACTGGCAGATGGCAAATGGCGATCCGAAGCAATGAAATTTGATCGCGCCATGTTGTTGTTTGGAGCTGGCGAGACCGAGGCCGCGCGCGTGCTATGGCGCGAACTCGATGGAGTAGCGGAGGTCGAGCGGGAGATCCATAAACAAGATGAGAGCGGCAGGTGGCGCGCAGGTGTCTAGATTGCTGCGCCCTTTATGCTAAGATTGGATTTGGGCAGAGCCAAAAAGGCCTGTGGTCGCACTCGAACGATTTTGACAGGAGTGATCACCCATGCGTGCCACATTCACCTTCATTCTGGCTATTTCACTCGCAGCATGCGGATCTGATTCATCTGGCACCTTCGAAACCTCGGACGGGGAGGAGGGCAGCTACTCGATAAATCAGGATGGCGGGGAGGTGACCGCGCGTATCACAAGCGACGAAGGTACGACCACGATCCGATCTGGCAAAGGCGTGGATGCAGAGCTACCGGATGGCTATTCCATGTATCCGGGGGCGACAATCGTCAGTGCTACTACCATGAGCGGCGATTCCGCCAATGGCAGCATGGTGAATTTCGAAAGTGATGCTGCGCCCGATGACATAATTGCTCATTTCCGCGAGCAGGCCGAAGCTGATGGCATTGAAATCAAGATGGAAATGAAAACAGGCTCAGGACAGATATTGAACGGTGAAGGCGAAGACGGACGCGTCTTCTCAATTACAGTCAGCAACGATGGTGACAAGTCGAGCGGCAATCTGATGGTTGGGAATAGCGGGAGCTAGTTGCGTATCCCCCCTAACTGAAACTGTAGGCTTGCAGTAAAGGCAGGGGGACGCTAGTTGCGCGCGCAACTTTTCAGCACCCCAAATCTTAAGGAAATCCATCATGGCGGTTACCCGCACATTTTCGATCATCAAGCCCGATGCAACGCGTCGTAATCTGACAGGCGCAGTCACCAAGATGCTTGAAGAAGCCGGCTTGCGTGTTGTTGCTTCGAAGCGCATCCACATGAGCCGCGAACAGGCCGAGGGCTTCTACGCAGTGCATAAGGAACGCCCCTTCTTCGGTGAGCTGTGTGACTTCATGATGAGCGAGCCGGTAGTTGTACAGGTTCTAGAAGGAGAAGACGCCGTAACCCGCAATCGCGATATCATGGGCGCGACCAATCCGGCCGACGCTGCCGAGGGTACAATCCGCAAGACTTACGCTCTGTCTATCGGCGAGAATACGGTGCACGGTTCAGATAGTGACGAGAACGCAAAGATCGAAATCGACTTTTTCTTCAGCCCGGATGAAATTGTCGGCTAATCGATTTCAAGATCGGTTCCAATAGGCCCCGTTGCAGCGATGCAGTGGGGCTTTTCTTATTTAGCCTTTGGAATGACTGATTCGGCATTTCATTGTCCCGATGTTATTCGGTGTTCAGTTTTGGAAGATCTCTTTGGGGAGGGGGAACTATGGGACGTGTTCTCATCATGCTGTTGGCAGTGCTTTGCTACGGCGCATTTTTTGCTTCTTTCGTATATCTGGTCGGTTGGGTCGGTGGCTTCGAATTCATGCCGACGCATATCGACAAGGGAATGAGCGGAGACCCTGTCACAGCTCTGCTGGTCAATATCGGCTTGATCTCGCTATTTGGCATTCAGCACTCTGTAATGGCTCGAAAAGGCTTCAAAGAGAGCTGGACCAAAATCGTTCCCGCGCCTTTAGAGCGTAGCCTCTACTGTCTCTTCACAGCGGTTGTTTTGTACCTGTTATTCAGGTTCTGGCACCCTATCGAAGGTTCCCTTTGGACCGTAACCGATCAGACGGCGAGCACTGCGATTTGGGCCCTGTTCTGGACTGGTTGGGGAATCCTGTTCATCTCGACATGGCTGCTCAACCATTTCGAATTGTTCGGCCTCCAGCAGGCTTGGCTAAATCTGACCGGTAAAGAGGCCGCGGCGCCAGAAATGCGCACTCCATTCTTCTACAAGATGGTACGCCACCCAATATACACTGGCTTCTTCATCGCTTTCTGGTCAACGCCGAACATGACCTACGGCCATTTGCTCGCAGCTGTTGGCTTTACGATCTACATCGTGATCGGCATCGCATATGAAGAGAAGGACTTGCTTGAGACATTTGGCGATCAATATGCCGACTACCGCAAACGAGTTGGGGCATTTATTCCAGGGATCGGGAAGAAGGTCTAAAACTCTTCCGCGACATCGCGCAGCTTGGTTAGCCGTTTGGGCGCGACTGAACGCCAGCTGCGCTCCAGCCAATACTCGACCTGTTCCCAATCGAGGTCGGGGCGGTTGAGCACGATCCCGACCCAGCCGCTTGCTCCGTCATAGGCTGAGCGATAATAGCCGTCCGGGGCGCTCTCGATCAGCTGCGCCATTTCATCTGTGCCGCTGGTCTTGGCAAGCGGGGCGATATGCGGTTCACCATGATGCCTTTCGCTGAAATAAGCGAAGAACTTGCCGCTTTTGCCGCCAGTTCGCCAGCCTGGTGCACCATGACTGGCGCATTCTTCAGCTTCAGGCAGGGCAAGCGCGTTTACGCACCTCTTCCAAGAGCCAATCGGGATCGTTTCCGCGCGAAACATATGAGTTAAGGGCGCGCGGGTAGAGCTGGTGTTCCGCGATCAATACGCGAGCAGCAAGGCTATTCGGCGTATCGCCCTTAAAAATCGCGACCTTTGCCTGTGCCAGCACAGCACCGTCATCAAGTTCCGGCGTTACAATATGCACGCTTGCACCCGCATGGCTATCGCCCGCTTCAATGGCCCGGGCATGCGTATTTAGCCCCTTATATTTCGGCAGGAGTGAAGGGTGGATATTGAGCATTCGGCCAGCCCAGCGATTGACGAACTCTTCGCTGAGGATACGCATGTAGCCTGCAAGCGCGATATATTCCGCGCCAGCCTGATGCACCGCTTTTTCCATTGCGGCATCATGATCCGCACGTTCCATACCCTTGTGAGAGAGCGTGAAGGTAGGAATGCCCTCGGCCTCTGCCAGTTTCAGTCCGCCCGCATCGGCTTTGTTGCTTGCGACAAGAACAATTTCGTAGGCGGCGCCTGGCTGTCGGCTGGCGTAAAGGAGCGCGGCCATATTGGTGCCGCTGCCGGAG